>JASHVB010000495.1 GCA_030039695.1 Acetobacteraceae bacterium | reverse complement strand
ATACGTATGTTCCACGTGCGCGGTCCGGCATCGAATGTGTCACCGAAAGAGCACACGAAGCGGGCGACCTCTGGGGTCGAGCAAGGCCGCCCGCTCTATCCGAAGCCTTGGCCTGTATGTTTCCATTCCAATCGTTACCTGCGCGTCATGCGGTGCCAAAGGTGTTCACTGTCGTTTGTCCCAAGACGCCCCGTTGAGCCGCGGAGTGCCGCCACTGGTCGGTCTACGCAGCGATTACCAGCGGACCGCGTACCCGGAGGCTGCCACCGGATGCTTCGATCGGTGACCTGTTAGCGCGCCGTCGCAGCGAGCGACTGCGTTTCAGCGACAACCAGGCGAGTTCGGACGCGCGCCGCACCCACTCGAGGTGGCGTTGATGTGCACATGGTGATCGTGCGACTGCACAACAGTGCCATCTTTCGTCACACCATGTGACGTGCACTCGCAGTATCCGTCGATGGGCATCGTGGTGGGGCAGATCAGGCTGCCAGCCCGGCAGACATTCGCGCGCGCCGCTCCGGGGCTTGTTGTGCTCGCGACCACAAGCACTGCCGCGATGTAGTAAACGTGTTTCATGTCGCTGAGCCTTTCACGATGCGGTGAGGTACATTCGCGCGGCGATGCAACCACACGTGTGCCTCGCCTGCTTCTAACGATGGCGAGACGGTCCGGCACCGCCCAGAGTTGCCGGCTCTTGCCGCGGCCGCCCTCTTCTGGCCGCATACACCTAGTCTCGCATGGGAGGATCCCAACGATGCCAGCCATTGGTAGCGACGGTTACAGATACGAAATCATCCGTGACTTCTTCAAACTTCCGGACGGTGAGAGGTTTGGACTGGTGAGCCGCGTGGCGGCTGATCTGCAGGACCATATCTATGTGTTCCAACGCCGGGATCCTCCGGTGGTGGTGTTCGACCGGGATGGCAAATATCTCGGTGCGTGGGGCAGTGGTGAGGTCACCGATCCGCACGGCCTGAAAATTGTTGGCAACACCGTTTACACGACCGATCGCTCTGACTCGGTCGCCAAGTCCTTCACCCTGGATGGCAAGGTGCTGCTGACACTCGGCCAGCGCGGTGTGCACTCTGATACCGGCTGTACCGGCGCGCCGTGGCTTGCGGTGCGCGCGGCCGGGCCGTTCAACCACCCCACGGAGATGCTGCCGCATCCCAACGGCGACATCTATGTCACCGACGGCTATCGCAACGCGCGCGTTCACCGCTTCACGGCCGACGGCGAGTTGGTGACGTCATGGGGTGAGCCGGGGCACGGCCCGGGCCAGTTCCATCTGCCGCATAGCATCGCGATCGACGACGCCGGAAATCTCTGTGTCGCTGACCGCTCCAACAAGCGCGTTCAGATCTTTACCCCCGACGGCGAATTTCTCGGCCAGTGGACCGGCATGGGCGGACCGAATGACATCAGCCGTGGCACGGACGGCAATTTTTACCTCGCCGAGCAAGAGGACGGCGACAAGCCAGCTTACGTCTGTGTGCGCGATCCAAGCGGCACTGTGCTGGTGCGCCTGGAGAGCCGGCACGTGCACGGCGTCGGCGTTGACTCACGCGGCGATATCTACGCCGGCCTGACGGTCGATCGCGGCGTGGACAAGTATGTGCGGGTGCGTTGACGTCTGCATCATGGTCCCCTCTTGGTCCCGGGGAGTTTGTCGCGACGCTTTGTCTCGGGCATCCACGCATCTGCTGTCCGAGGACGGGAGCCCGACTTTCCGGATTTGCCCTCCGCGCAAGATACCGGCATCTACCAAGTGCCTGATGGCCGATGGGTGAAGTGCGCAGAATTGGCTGAGTGGGGCGCCGGCGCGAGGGCACTATGTGTTGCGCACCAACGTCACCGAGGACGATCCGGCACAACTATGGAACCACCATCTGCAACTGGTCGCTGTAGAGCAATGGGTCGCGGGCAGCGACGACCTCTTATCGCGACACGAAGCGGTGCCGGTTGAGCGTCTTGCGCGCTGTGATGCCAGCGGCCGTGCGGCACGCCCGCATCGTGTGCGACTGCAGAACCTGGCTGGTATAGAGTCTTCAGCCCGACGGTGCGGGCAGAAGCAGAGACCGGTCTACTGGCACCAGGTCGGCGCGAATTGAGTCTCAAGGCGGCCGGTGAGATCGGCTTACACGGACCGCCATTTCGACAGCCCTCGTGCCCGGGATGGTGATTCGGGCAGAGGGTGAGTCATGCCCTTCTGCCCGTGGCTCGTGAAAGCTTGCTTTAATGCGCGTTGAAGTTCGGCAGCCTCCGTTCAGCCATCGCTTTGACGCCCTCACGGAAATCCTCTGTGTTGCGCAGCCAGTTTTGCTCTTCGTATTCACGCTCGGTGGCCGCCGCGACGGCATCAGCCAGGCCGCGGCGCAAGGTTTCACGCGTGGCGACGATCGCCAGCGGCGCCGATTGAGAGATTTCGGTAGCGACCTCGACTGCCCTGCTGCGCACCTCGTCGAGTGGGACGCAATGGTCTGCGAGGCCGATCCCGGTTGCTTCCTCTCCGGTGATGCGGCGGGCACTGTACATAAGCCACGCCGCTTTCTGCGTGCCAATCAGTCGCGGTAGCGACGCAGTCAGGCCGAACCCAGGGTGAAAGCCGAGGCGGGTGAAGTTGACCGCCCAGCGCGCCTCGGGGCAGGTGACGCGAAAATCCGCCATTACCGCGAGGCCTACGCCGGCGCCCACGGCAGCACCATGCACGGCGGCAACGATCGGCTTGCTGGTGCGCCAGAGCCGCTGCGCCTCTTTGTAAAGGTGCCGACCTCGCTTGGCCCCAACGCCGACACCGTCCCGACCGCGGCTGGAGAAGTCGGCCCCCGCGCAGAAGTGCTTGCCCTCGGAGCACAGCACGATGGCGCGGATTGCCGGCGTGCGGTCGTAGTGCTCCAGCGCATCCGCGATTTCCGCGACCATATCGGTGTCGACGAAGTTGTTCGGGCCGCGGCGGATTTCGATCGTGGCGATGGCGCCGGATTCGCTGGCGGCGATGTGCTCGAAGCTGGCTTGCATGGTGTCTTCCTCTACCCTTTCGGTCGCGTTCGACGGAGAGCCTACGATGGGTGAGGCTGACGGGGGAGAGGGGCAGCCCGGATGACGGCGTCTGCGGCCTACGCTGTGGTGGACTGCTTGGCCGAGCATAATTTCGCCACCTGGACGGCCAGCGTCGGTCCGAGAAGAGGTCATGACCTGGTATGCCGGCGCCGCAGCTTCGATCTGGCGTGTTGCGCTCAATCGTCACGCGCCGAATTCCATCCGTGTGGCGATTGCCCGGCGTACCGCGGCTAGCCTGGCGACGCTCGACGACCGGTTGGGAAAGCACGCTGACCGTTCACGCCCCGACGCGGTGCGCGTCTGCAAATGTTGCCCAATCACAGGGCGCGGCGCACATCTGCTTGCCTCCCCGGCCCGCGCTGCGCCACCTTGCTGCCGCCCGCCATGCCGCACGCCCCCGTCCCCACCGATTCGCCCAAGACCCCGCGCCGCCCGCGCAAGCGTCGTTCCGCTCGTCAGCGCGCGCCGCTCCCGGATCCGTCGCCGCCCCCGTTCGCGCCACTGAAAACCGACCGTCTGACCCTTCGTCCGCTCGCCGCAACCGACGCTGAGGCGATGCACCGTCTGATCAACGACTGGGAGGTAACGCGGAACCTGGCCGTCGTTCCTTTCCCGTACCCGCGCGAGCTGGCCGACGACTGGATCGCCGCCACCGCGCGTGACTTTGCCGACGGGATCGCCTGGTCACTCGCCATCACCGGCCACGACGGTCCGCAGGAGCATCTGCTCGGCGTGGTCAGCCTGCGGCTGGACGGCAAGCCGCGAACCGCCACACTTGGCTATTGGGTCGGCCGCCGCTACTGGGGCCACGGTGTTGCTTCCGAGGCCGCCGGCCGCATGGTCCGCTGGGGCATTGCTAACCTGGAGCTGGACCGGATCCTGGCCGACGTCGCGACCGATAACGACGCCTCGGCAGCGGTGCTGCGCCGCATCGGGTTCCGCAAGACGGGCGAGGGCAGCGCCTATTCCGTGGCCCGCGCCGGCGAGCGCCCCGTGTGGAAATTCGAGGCGACGCGCGACGACGTCTTCGGCGTCCCCGACGTCGCGCGTGAGGATCCTGCCACCAAACCGATGGTACTCGTGGCGGCCTGCGCGCTGATCGACGTGGACGGCCGCGTGCTGCTGGCACGCAGGCCAGAAGGCAAGGTAATGGCGGGCCTGTGGGAGTTCCCCGGCGGCAAGCTGCTGCCGGGCGAGACGCCGGAAGCCGGGCTGATCCGCGAGCTGAAGGAGGAGCTGGGGATCGACGTCTCGGCGGCCTGCCTCGCGCCGTTTGCCTTCGCCTCGCACGCCTACGAACGCTTCCACTTGCTGATGCCGCTGTACCTCTGCCGCCGCTGGAAGGGCATTCCGACCGCGCGGGAGAACCAGACGCTGAAATGGGTGCGGCCACAGAAGCTGGGCGAGTATGAAATGCCGCCGGCGGACAAGCCGCTGATCCCGTTGCTGCGCGACTTCCTGTGAGGGAACCGACCATGCCCGCGACCAATCCCACCGCCTGCCTGCTGGTGATCGGCAACGAGGTGCTGTCCGGCCGCACGCAGGATGCCAACATAAGGTTCCTCGCCGTTGGCCTCGGCGAGACCGGCATTCCGCTGCGGGAAGTGCGGGTGATCCCCGACGTCGCACAGACCATCATCGACACGGTGAACGAAGTGCGAGCGAAATTCGACTACGTGTTCACCACCGGCGGCATCGGCCCGACGCACGACGACATCACCAGCGAGTGTGTCGCCGCTGCGTTTGGCGTGCCGTGGGAGCCGCATCCGGAAGCTTGGGCCCGCATGGAGAAAACCTACCCGCCTGGCGGATTCAACGCGGCGCGCCAGCGCATGGCAACGATGCCGCGCGGTGCGACGCTGATCGAGAATGCGCTGTCGGTGGCTCCCGGATTTCAGATCGGCAACGTCTATGTGATGGCAGGCGTGCCGCGGGTCATGCAATCGATGTGGGAATGGCTGGCGCCTCGGCTGCACGGCGGGCCAAAGGTGGTCTCGCGGGCCGTGCACGCGTTGGGATTACCGGAAGGCGTGATCGCGCAGGGTCTGGGCGCGATCCAGGCAAAGTATCCGAGCACCGATCTTGGCAGTTATCCGTTTTACCGCCCAAGTGGCAATGGGGTGGCGCTGGTGGCGAAAGGAACGGACGTCGCGACGGTGGAGACGGTGATCGCGGAAGTCACCGCGCTCGTCACGGAGCTGGGCAAAGTACCAATTCAAGGCGAACCTGAAGGCTAGCAATTCTCTGCCATGCGCCTTCAGGTCATTGCGACGAGCCCGGCGACGAAGCAATTTTCCGCCGCGGATTACTTCGTCGCCCGGCTCGTCGTAATGAGGTCATGATCAATCCCAGGTCTCGCTCTTCCACCCGTTCGCGTCGTAATCCGCCATGCATTGCTCGACCAGGGCCTCCATCGCGGCCATGTCACCGCCACGCTGCGCACCAGTGAGCGTTTGTATCCGGATGTCGTCCCAGCCGCCGGCATAGTTGCGTTCGTACAGCTCGTGGCGGCCGCCGAATTCCGTACCCAGTGCATCCCACAGCAGCTTCATGATTTTGATGCGCTCGTCGTATTCGATGCCGTATGACCCGCGCACATATTGTCGCAGATAACGCTCGATCTCGGGGTTGGCGAAATCCTTCGCTGACGACGGCAGATAGATCAGCGCCGATGTGACCGTGCGTTCCACGATGTCCTTGATCCGCGGGTACGCGTCCGGTGCAAACACGCGATAGGCCAGGGCGGCGCGAAGCTCCGGCAGCACCGCGTCGCCTTTCCACGGATCGGGATTGTTCGCCATCGCGTTGGACAGTGACCAGAACAGATTGCGCCAAGCAATCGCCTCACCGAGCAAGGCCTGGTTGCCGCGCGCATCGTCGCCACCCGTGCAGCGCAGGGCCTTGTGCAGCAGGCCGCAGATGAAGTCGAGCTTGACGGCGAAGCGCGTGCAGCCCTGGAACAGGAAGCCGGGCATGAAGCCGGAACGCGGATAAAACGAGAGCACGCGCGCAGGGTCGCGGTAGATGAACACGTCCTCCCAAGGCACAAATACCTTGTCGAGGACAAAGATCGCGTCGTTTTCGTCGAAGCGCGATGACAGCGGATAGTCGAACGGTGTACCGTTTCGCCGGGCCGCTTGTTCGTAGGAGGTGCGGCAGAAGAGTTTGAGGCCGGGTGCGTCGATTGGGACGATGAACATGAGTGACATGTCCAGGTCTTCAGTTGCCGTCTTCGAACTTTGTCCCATGTAGTTAAAGTGCGTCATCGCCGCTGAGGTGGCGACGACCTTGGCGCCGGAAACAATGATGCCGCCGTCCGTCTCCTTCTCGACGCTGACGAACACGTCCTTCACCTGTTCCGCTGGCTTGTGGCGATCGACCGGCGGATTGACGATGGCGTGGTTCATGAACGGCACGGTTTCCTGCGCGCGCTTGTACCAGGCGCGGGCGTTGTCGGCGTACGGGCCGTAGTACTCGGGATTGGCGCCAAGCGTGTTCGTGTACGCTGCCTTGTAGTCGGGCGTGCGGCCCATCCAGCCGTAGGTCAGGCGCGACCAGGCGGCGATGGCGCCTTGCGCGGCCACGAGGTCCTCGCGCGATCGGGATACGCGGAAATATCGATGGGTGTACCCGTCGGAACCGGTGTCGGTGGGGCAGGTGAGGACAGGCTGTTGCGCCGGGTCGTGCAGCGCGTCGTACAGCCGAGCGATGGAGCGGACGGAATTGCGAAAGGCGGGATGCGTGGTGACGTCGGTCACGCGCTCGCCGTCGATGTAGACCTCTCGGCCGTCTCGCAGGCTTTGCATGTATTCGGCGCCTGTATAGGGGCGGCGCTTGTCGGCGATGGCATCCTCAGGGTGCATGGGAATCTCCACCTTACGCTTCCCCCGCGCTTCGCGCCGGAGAAGGCTCAGCCTACCGAGCCAACGGGTGATGCGCCTCCACGAGCCGCTGTAGCCGTTCCGCGAGCACATGCGTGTAAATCTGCGTGGTGCCAACATCCGCATGACCCAGCAGAAGCTGCAAACTGCGTAAATCAGCGCCGTGCGCGAGCAGGTGTGATGCAAACGAATGCCGCAGCACGTGCGGTGACACGCGCGCAGGATCCAACCCCGCCCTCAGTGCCACGCGCTTCAGGAGGAGAAAGAATGCCTGGCGCGTCATCGGCTTGCGTGGATCGCGTCCAGGGAAGAGGAAGCGCTGCTTGCCGGTGTCCGAGGCCAATGCCGCGGCAGCCTGCTTTGCCGCATCGGACAGCGGCACAATTCGCTCGCGCCCGCCTTTTCCGCGAATGAGCAGCAACGCCGCGTCGCCAGCCAGCGCCGTTTGCGGCAACGCCAGCAATTCCGACACACGCAACCCAGTTGCGTAAAGGATCTCCAGCGCGGCCCGCGCCAGCAGGCCGCTTCGGCCCTCGCGCCGCCCGGCGGCATCCAGCAGCGCGTCGACCTCAGTCTCGCTCAAGTATTTCGGCAACGACCGAGGCAGCCGCGGCGTGTCGAGCAGCGCCGTGGGGTCATCCGCCCGCACGCCTTCCCGCAGCAGGAAGCGATGGAACTGCCGCAGCGTCGACAGCCGCCGCGCTGCCGTGCGCGCGGACAGGCCGGCCTCGTGCAGCCCGGAAATATACGCCGCCAGCGAGTCACCATCCGCGCCGGCCGCGGCAAAACCCCGCCCGGCCGCGAACGCGCCAAAGTCCGTCAGGTCCGCCTCGTACGCCGCCAGCGTGTTGCGTGCTGCGCCGCGTTCTGCGGCCAGCATCTCAAGAAACGCCTCGACGTGGCGGTCCATCAGTGGCTCTGGATTTTGTCAGTGGGGATCGTCGTCTGCACCGTGTGCGAGGCTGGGTTCGGCGGGAACATGCCCAGATAGAACATTCCCGCCACTAGCAGCACCGCCCCGATCGCGATGACAAACAGGAACACGCGGATCATGAGCCGCTCGACGCTCCTCCTGGACCGGGCAGCCATCGTGGCTGCCCGCCGGGCGGTGTGCTAGCCTTGGCGGCTATGACACGCAACACCGCGCTTCGTGAAACAATTGCGCTGCCCGATACGCTGTCGGGCCGCAGCATTGTGTTGGTCGGATTGATGGGCGCCGGCAAAACCTCGATCGGCCGGCGCCTCGCGGCGCGACTCGGCCTGCCATTCCGCGACGCCGATACCGAGATTGAACTTGCCGCCGGGTGCTCCATCCCCGAGCTGTTCGAACGCTATGGCGAGCGCGCTTTTCGCGACGGTGAGCGCCGAGTCATCCGCCGACTGCTCTCGGGCGATCCGTTGGTCCTGGCATTCGGTGGCGGCGCATTCATGGACGCGGAAACGCGCGCTACCGCTCGAACCGATGCGGTGTCGATCTGGTTGCGCTGCCCGTTGCCCACTCTGGTGCGCCGCGTCGCCGGGCGAGAGCATCGTCCCCTGCTCGCCGACGGGGACCACCACGAGATTCTTCAGCGGCTCATCGAGCAGCGGTATCCCGTCTATGCTGAGGCGGATGTCATCGTCGATTGTGGCGATGAGAGTCCGGACACCACGACGACGCAGGTGCTGAACGCGCTGCTCACATGGAAGCCGCCGCGCCGGCTGACCGTGGCACTGCCATCCACCACTTACGACGTCGTCATCGGCGAGCACCTGCTGGAACGCGCTGGCGCGTTGCTCGCGCCGCGACTGCCGCAGAAGCGCGCCGTCGTCGTCAGCGACGAAACCGTCGCCGCGTTGCATCTGCCCACGCTGATGAAGGGCCTGGCGGAGACCGGCGTCGTCACCAGTCAGATCATCGTGCCACCGGGTGAGGCGTCGAAGAGCCTTGATTTCTATCTCGGCGTGCTCGACCAGTTGCTGGAGGCGCGCGTCGAACGCCGCACCACCATCATCGCGTTGGGCGGCGGCGTCGTCGGCGACCTCGCGGGTTTCGCCGCCGCGACGGCACTGCGCGGGCTGCCGTTTGTGCAAATCCCTACCACGCTGCTCTCGCAGGTGGATTCGTCGGTCGGCGGCAAGACGGCGGTGAACACCAAACGCGGCAAGAACCTGGTCGGCGCGTTCTACCAGCCGCGCATGGTGTTGGCCGACACTACGACGCTGGAAACGCTGCCGCCACGCGAATTGCGCGCCGGCTATGCGGAGATCGCCAAGGCGGGGCTGATTGGCGACGCCGCGTTCTTCTCCTGGTGCGAACGCCATGGTCCCGGTGTGGTGGGTGGCGACCGCGACGCACAGGCTGAGGCGATCAAGCGTGCCTGCGCTTTCAAGGCAGCGGTGGTTGGCGACGACGAGCGCGAAGAGAAACCGAATGACGGCCGTGCGCTGCTGAACCTTGGTCACACCTTCGGTCACGCGCTGGAAGCTGAATACGGCTACGATGGCGGCCTGCTGCACGGCGAGGGGGTGGCGATCGGCCTTGGGCTCGCGTTCAAACTGTCAGCGCGACTCGGTCATTGCTCGTTGGCGGACGCCGACCGTGTGCTGTCGCACATCGCCGCTGTCGGTCTTCCGGCGGAATTGTCGATGCTGAACCGGCGCATCTCCGCATCATCGCTGATCGGGCACATGCGGCGAGACAAGAAGGTGCGCGACGGAGCTCTCAATTTCGTGCTGGTGCGTGGCATCGGCGAGGCATTCACGTCGAGCGAGGTGTCGGTCGATGCGGTTACCGACCTGCTGCGCGATGAGGGCTGCACGGCATGACGCCTGACGCGATCGTCGCCAATCCACCGCGCGTGCTGACGCAGTCGCAGCGCGAGCGCTATTTCGCGACCGGCTTCCTCGCCGCCGAGCGGTTGATCCCCGACGCCTGGCTGCGGCGTCTGCATGCTCTGTCCTCGGAGTTCATCGAGCAGAGCCGCGCCCATGCGGCGTCGAACGAGGCGTTCGACCTGGCGCCGCAGCATTGTGCCAACCGGCCGCATGTGCGGCGGCTGCGCGCGTTGGTGGATCGCCACGCGGAATTCTGGCGCTTCGCCAGCCAATCGGTGTTGGCAGACATTGCGGCCGACCTGGTTGGCCCAGACGTGAAATTCCACAGCAGCAAGTTGAATTACAAATGGCCCGGTTCCGGCGAAGTGGTGAAGTGGCACCAGGACATTCCGGCATGGCCGCACACCAACTACAGTCTGGTGACACTCGGCGTGTATCTCGGCGACGTGTCGCTCGAGCAAGGACCGCTGACCTGCGTGCGCGGCACTCACACCGGACCGATTTTCGTGCACCGCGATGATGCCGGGAAATGGACCGGATCGATCCGCGACGCCGATATGACGACGGTGGACCTGTCGCAGGCCGAGGACCTAACCGGCCCGGACGGCACCGTCATCGCGATCCACTGCCGCACTGTGCACGCCTCGCGCGCCAACGCTACCGACCGGGTGCGGCCGGTGGCCCTCTTCGTGTACAGCTCGGCCGATGCATTCCCCTGGATGGCGGCGCCGTCGCCAACCACCCACACAGGCGAGATTGTCCGCGGCCGGCCAGCGCCCGTAGCGCATCTGGACCCGACGCCGTGCCCGGTGCCGCCGGATTGGGGTCGCACCGGCTATGGTTCGATCTTTACGGTGCAGAACGCCGAGGGCGATCGCTGACGTCACTGCAGTCCGCGCATGGCCGGCCCTTGCTACGCCGGACCGGGACTGGCAGGAACCCACCGCCCATGTCCACAGCCCAAACCCTTGCCGACACGGACCGCTCCAACCAGTTGCTGCCGGCGCTAGACGGCATCGCCATTGGTGCCGTCCTCCTCACACCGCTGCTGCTGCTGCACGCGCACGGACTTGCCGAGGGCGCCATCGCCGTCACGGATGCCTGCTTCGTCGCCCGCTCGACCCTCGCGCGCGACTGGGGGTGGTTGCGCACGCCTTGGATCCTGGTGGGCCTGGCATGGTGGGGCTGGGTCGTCCTTTGCTCAATCCCGGTCCCGGCGCTCGGCCTGGGCGCTGGCGGCACCGACTCGCTGGTGCAGGCGGTCGTGACGCTACGCTTTCTGCTGCTGGTCGCCGCCATGGAGCATTCGGTGCTGCGCTCGCCCACTGGGCGTCGCTGGCTCTATTGGATCATCCTTGCAGCCACCATCTACATCGCCCTGCAATCCGCCATCCAGTTCCTGTTCGGCCGCAGCCTCTATGGCGTGCGATCCGCCTGGGGGGACGTACTCACCGGGCCGTTTGGCAAGCCCCGTGCGGGGCCGCCGCTGTCGCGCATTCTGTTGCCCGCTCTGATCCCGATCGCAGCCCGGCTGCTTGCCGCGCGCAAGTCGAGCCGCACCATCGCCGCCATCGTTCTGCTCCTGCTCGCCGTCTGTATTATGGTGCTGATCGGCCAACGCATGCCGCTGCTGCTGACCGGTTTCGGCCTCGTCGTCGCGGCGTTGCTGCTGCGCCGCCTGCGCACCGCGGTGATCGTCGCCGGCATGGCCGGTTTGCTGCTGATCGCTGCCTCCCCGGTCATCGCGCCCGGCGCCTATTATCGCCAAGTGCAGCAGTTCTCGCACCAAATGCAGGGCTTCGGCTCGAGTCAGTATGGCGAGCTCTACGCCCGGGCACTGCAGATCGGCATTCAGCATCCGTTCAGCGGCGCCGGGGGAGACGGGTTCCGATACGCCTGTCCGATGCCGCGCTATTTCGCCCCGAGCCTCGACGGCAAGCTGCCGGATGATGGCGGCGCGACGATCTGCGCCAGTCACCCGCACAATTTCTACGCTGAGGCACTGGTCGATGGCGGGTTCGTCGGCCTCGCCCTGTTTTGCGGGCTGGCCGTCGCCTGGCTGCTGCCGCTGGCCCGCGGCCTGTGGCACGACCCCGATCCGCTCCGGGTTGGCTTGTTCGCCGCCGCGGTGATCCAACTCTGGCCGTTTGCGTCCACCAGCGCTTTCATTTCCATGCCGATGGGTGGCTGGTTCTTCTTCCTGCTCGGCTGGGGCATGGCTGAGGCGCGCTGGCCGCGGCCCGCCGCGTGAACACCGCGCCGCGACGCCTAGTCGTGGTGCAGCCGCTCCCCGGCATCGGCGACATGATCTGGCATCTGCCCCATATCCGCGCCCTGGCGGAGCATGCGGGCGAGCCGGTGACATTGGTCGCCAAGCCGCGTTCACGCGCCGACGAAATCTTTGCCGCCGAGGCCACCGTGCGCGACATTATCTGGGTCGACCGCAATCCCGCCGTCGGCTCCGGGCGGCACGACGGTCCGCTGGGGGTATGGCGTCTGATTCGCGCGCTGCGCGCCGGCCGGTTCAGCTCCGCCGTGCTGTTGCATCACAGTCCCACCCTGGCATTCGCCACTCTGGCAGCCGGCGTGCCGCTGCGTCAGGGCTACGGCATTGGGGCACAGCGCTGGTTCCTCAACAAGGGACCCTATCTCAGCACCGAGCAATGGCGACGGAACCGGCCCTTGCAGCGAGCGACGCTCTATTTGCAGGCAACGAGCGTCCGCATCGCCGAGGTCGAGCCACGTCTTCCCATAGCCCCCGCAGCTCGACTGGCCGTGCAACAACGGCTGCGTGACGTGCCCCGCCCATTCGCGGTCTTCGGAATCGGAAGCTCAGAACCGACCCGCCAATGGGGCGCAGCGCGGTTCGCCGGCCTGGCGCGGGCACTGGTCGATGGCGGCTGGCAGGCGATCGTGCTGGTTGGCGGCCGCAACGAGGAGCCGCTGGCGCGCGACATTGCCGCGGCGCTTGGCCGCCATGCGGATCGGCTGATTCCGGCGCTCGGCTGGCACCTGGGTGAGACGGCTGCGATCCTCGCCGAGTCCGCGTTCTACGCTGGCAACGACACCGGCGTCATGAACATGGCCGCCGCGGTCGGTACCCGTGCCTACGCTTTGTTCGGCGCCACGCCTGTGCTGCATCACAGCGCGAACATCGTGCCGATCATTTCGCCGCCTGGCCCGGCTGATGGCGCCACGCGGATCACACTGGACCAGGTGGTGGCCGTGCTGGTGCGTGACCGCGGTTCGCTGCGGCCGGAGGGCCTGCCTGCGAGATTGGAAAAGGCGGCGCGCTAGCGGGGTTCACGTCGCGCGCAGGGGTTGGTATAGGCGGCACCCCCGTATTATGATTCGCAGTCCGCAGCGCCACGGCGGGCTGCGAATGACAACGGGCAATGTGAACGCATTGGCGTGGAGGCAGGCAGTGTGGAGTTCGGCTCAGACGTGATCGCATTCAGAACCATCTGCGCCGAACGCCGGATCCATCGCGCATCCGACCGACACACCTCGCGCTAGTAGCACGAGCCCTTTTGCGGCATACCGAGAACTGGAGACCCACATGGCCGAGCAGGCGTCCGCAGTGTTGCCCAATATGTCCGGCGGACACGCCGCTGAACCAGGCCGTCACGATTTTCTGACGCTGGTAACGGGTGCTTTCGCGGGCCTCGGCGCCATCGCGCTAGGATGGACGTTCGTCGATTCCATGAATCCTTCGGCCGATGTTCTGGCGGCCGGCGCGCCGATCGATTTGGACATCAGCAAGTTAGAGGAAGGACAGCAGATCGTCGTACTGTGGCGCGGCAAGCCGATCTTGGTGGTGCGGCGGCCGGCGGCGGCGTTGAAATCGCTGCAGTCGCCGCAAGTGATTTCGCTGCTAAGCGACCCGAATTCTACGGTCGACCAGCAACCCCCGTATGCCAAGAACTGGCATCGTTCGCTGCAGCCGGAGTTCGCGGTGCTGGTCGGCATCTGCACCCATCTCGGTTGCCTACCGGAGTACAGGCCGAATCCCAACGCGACGGATCCCGTACCGAACTGGCCGGGCGGATATTTTTGCCCATGTCACGGGTCGAAATACGACCTCGCGGGTCGCGTGTGGAAGGACGTGCCGGCGCCATTCAACCTACCGGTGCCACCGTATAATTTCCCCAAGGCTGGCACGCTACGCATCGGCGAGAACCCGACCGGCCAGACGTTCGATCTCGATTCTGTGGTGCAGATGTAGTCTTCGTGCTGGGGTGAGCGGCGCAACGCGCAATTAGATCCCTGATCGCTGCATTACCCCTGTCACTGCCAGGAAGGGGACGCCTCAATCCCATGGGCCTGCCCCCGCTCGATCGCATCGGTGTCGATGTCGGCCGCAAGTTGAGGGTGGAAACTGCGATCGAATGGGCGGCGCATCACGGTGTGCGTATCATCGATGTGCAGCTCGACAGTGGCGACAATGCTTTCTCTCGTTTTGACGCCGCGCGCGCGGCGAGCCTGCGTGATGCCTGCGCGCGGTGCGGCGTGCAACTCGGGCTGCACACGTCGTCGGCGGTAAACGTCGCGGAATATGCGCCGCTGCTGTCGGAGGCAGCCGATGCGTATCTGCGTGCCTACGTCGATGCGTCGGTGCTGCTGGGTGCCGGGTGGATCGTCGTGCATGCCGGTTTCCATTTCACCTCGGATGCCACCGAACGCATGCATGCTGGACTGGAACGGCTGGCCCGCCTCGCTGATTACGCCGAAGCGAAAGGCGCTTTGCTGCTGCTAGAGAATCTGAACAAAGAACCACCTGACGCCGAGGTGCACTACCTCGCGCACACGCTGGATGAATGGCGCTGGTATTACGAACGCATTGCGTCGCCTGCAATGGCCCTGTCCTTCACCGCCAATCATGCGCATCTGGTGCCAGACGGGGTCAGCGGATTCATCGACGCCATGCCGGTCGAGCGCGTCCGCGAAGTGCGGCTGGCAGATTGCTTCCGCAACGGTGTGGAGCAGCATCTGCGGCCTGGCGAGGGCAACTTCGATTTCCCGGACTTGTTCCGGCGAATGGAGGAAAAAGGGTTCGCTGGGCACTACATGGCGGCCTTCGGCACGCTCGAGGACATGCTTGCGGGGCGGTCACGACTTACCGGGCAAGCAGCAAACCGCGGTGGATGAGGCACACACCATACGCCGAGTCCGTATGCTGCGCCCCTCAACCACCAGTCCACGGCGACCTCTCACGCGCGAAGTGCAGGAGAGGTGTTTCTATGCGCTCGGCACGGCGTCGGTGAAGCCTGTCACCGCCCGAAACCGCCCGTCGCTCGCTAGCATCACGAAGTCGGTGCCGGCGAAGAATAGCGGCGCGGTATCGGTACCGCCGGCGTTCCAACTGAAGCGAACGTGGCCGTGGTGCGCCTCGATGCCGCTGCATAGACGGAAGCGATAGCCAGGAAACCGCTCCTGCACCGCCGCGATCATCGCGTCGATCGCCGTGTGCCCGGTACTGTCGCGGTGCGAATCGAGATAGCTGCCGTCGTCGCTCCAGGTCCGCGCGATGAGATCGCGGCGTCGGCTACCATCCGTCTCGTTCCACGCCGCAATGTAATTGGCCACGATTTCATTGACAGTACTCATGTCCTTGCTCCTCTGCTCGTGGGCGGCGATACGCCGGTCCCGCGAGCTAGAAACCTCGAAGCCGTACGAAAAGTCGATTACCTCTCAGGTCATGAAGACGTATCACGTGGAGCGCTACCGCCGCGCGATGTCTGCAACACAACCTAATTTCGGCGCTATGCCGCACGACTGACGGCACCGTCGGCGCACCGGCCGACTCGACCTTGCGCTGGAGGCAACATCTCCGCGCGCCATCTCAGCTTTCTGGAGGCTGGCAGGTTGGCGGCTTTGAACATGGCGGTGCTTTGCGGCGTTGTCCCGACTGCTCGGACGCCTCATCGTTCAGCAGTGCGAGCGTGCCGCCGTCCTCGTCGATCCAGCCTTGTCTGCGATCCGCTGCTTCCACATCGCATTGCTTGCGGTGCTGGCGTCGTCCGGCGGACCGACGTCATGCTTTTCGTGCTGGCACTGAATCTGCCGCGCCGATGCGGCCTCGTCGTGCCGCCGTCCGGCCTCGCGTTCAGCGCAGTGGCGCCGGCGTTCACTGCGACGCTGCTGACGGCGATCCCCTAGGGCCGGTGGCTCCGTTGGCCACCGCTGACGCTCGGTGCGTTCCGCATGACGGCTGAGCTAATGTGCCAACTCACTGTCTCCTCCCGCCTGCGGGAGGGTGAGTATCATGCTCAATGTCCCGGGTTGGCCTTTGCAAACGCCGCCTTCTGGTCTGCGCTCGCCTCCTTCTGGTACTTCGCCTGCCACTCCTTGTAGGGCATGCCGTAGACGATCTCGCGCGCATCCGGATCGGCCACCTCGATCCCTTGTCCTGCGGCCGCCTCGCGGTACCATCGTGACAGGCAGTTCCGGCAGAAGCCGGCCAGGTTCATCAGGTCGATGTTCTGCACGTCGGTACGCTCGCGCAGGTGCTGCACCAGGCGGCGGAATGCGGCGGCCTCCAGCTCTGTGCGGGTCTTGTCGTCGAATGTGGGTGCGGTCATGCAATCCTCCTGCGGCGCGGTCTGATCGGCGCACCGCAACATGGCGCGCCAACCGCCGGTTCGCCATAATCTGGCCTCGCAGGACAACCAACGCCAGAGGCAGCATGGCCTGGGACGATGCAAGCGCCCGCGTGGCGTTGCGCGCGATGTTCGACGCTGCAGTGGCAGCTGCCGATCCGCGCCGTGTACTGGCGGCGCATCTGCCGGATAAGCCGCGTGGACGCTGCGTGGTGGTCGGCGGCGGCAAATCTGCTGCGCTAATGGCGGCCGCTCTGGAGGACGCGTGGCCGGACGTTTCCCTGGAAGGCACCGTTGTCACGCGGTACGGGCATACCGTGCCCACGCGCCGGATCGAGGTCATTGAGGCGGCGCATCCTGTCCCCGACGCCAACAGCGAGCGCGGCGCGCGGCGGTTGCTGGAACGCGTGCGGGGTCTCGGGCCGGATGACTTGGTGCTGGCGCTGATGTCGGGCGGCGCCTCGGCGCTGCTGGCGCTCCCGGCGGCCGGACTGACGCTGGCCGACAAGCAAGCGGTCAACCGTGACCTGCTGGCCTGTGGTGCGCGCATCGGGGAGATGAACTGCCTGCGCAAGCATTTGTCCGGCATCAAGGGTGGGCGGCTCGCCGCCGCGGCGGCGCCGGCGCACGTGCTGACCCTGGCGGTCAGCGACGTGCCGGGCGACGATCCGACGGTGATCGGCTCCGGCCCGACAATCCCAGATCCCACGACATTCGCCGACGCTCGCGGCATCGTCGCGCGCTATGGCATCGTGGCACCTCCTGCCGCCGCCGCTCGGCTGACGCAAGGCGCAGACGAGACGCCGAAGCCGGGCGAGCTGCCGAACGCCGAATTCCGCCTGATCGCTGCACCGATGCTCGCGCTGCGTGCGGTCGCCGAGATTGCGCGAGGGATTGGCCTCACTCCGCTGATCCTGGGCGACGCGCTGGAAGGCGAGGCGCGCGAGCTGGGCACCGCCATGGCTGGCATCGCCCGGTCCGTCCGCACGCACGGCGTCCCGGTTGCACCGCCGGCGGTGCTGCTCTCGGGCGGCGAAACCACCGTGACCCTTGGCCACAGCCCTGTCGGCCACGGTGGTCGCAACACCGAGTTCCTGCTCGGGCTGGCCGTCGCGTTGGATGGCACACCGGGCGTGTGGGCGCTGGCGGGGGATACCGACGGGATCGACGGCACTGATGAAGTGGCAGGCGCATTGGTGGCGCCGGACACGCTGGCCCGCGTGCGCGCGGCGGGTCGCGACCCGCGCGCAGCGCTGGCCGCACACGACAGCCACACCCTGTTCGATTTGGTGGGCGACGCGATCCGCACCGGCCCGACGCTGACCAACGTGAACGACTTCCGCGCGATCCTCGTGGTGTGAGTACGACACCGGCGAGCACAAACACGCTGCCGGCCGGATTGTGGGGTGCCAAAGCCGGCTTATTCCAACACAATGTTCTCGAAGGAACGCCGAGGTCACGCAACAGCAACTCATTCAGCCAAACGGTTCGCGCTATCGGGGAAAAGCCATGCGCCGGTGTCGCGTTCCGCGGTGAACATCAAATGCTTCCCCGTGACCTCGGCGTTTCTTCGAGAAGATTGCGTTGAATCCAACCTGTCACAGGGCACACACATAGACGCTGCCCAGGAAAGCTCGGACTATGACAGCCACTGACCCGCCGCAGCGAGGACTGCTGTATGGCCACCCGCCCGAAACTACGCCGCCGTCGTCGTACTAAGATCATCGCTACCCTCGGCCCCGCCAGTTCCTCACCCGAGGTACTGACGCGCCTGTTTCAGGCCGGCGCCGATGTATTCCGGCTGAACTTCTCGCACGGCACGCACGATGAGCACGCCGCCCGGTTCGCCATGATCCGCGGTCTGGAAGAGCGGTTCGAACGACCGATCGGGATTCTCGCCGACGTGCAGGGGCCGAAGCTACGCGTGGGTACGTTCTCTGGTGGGCGCGTCCATCTGCAGACTGGCCACCCGTTTCAGCTCGACCTGAACGCGACGCCAGGCAACGCGACGCGTGTCAATCTGCCGCATCCCGAGATCATCGAAGCAGCGTCGATCGGGTGCACGCTTCTGTTGGACGACGGCAAGCTGCGGCTACGTGTCGCGCACAAGCGGCGCGATGCGCTGGAGACGGAAGTCGTCGTCGGTGGACCACTGTCCGATCGTAAGGGCGTGAACGTACCGGACGTGGTCCTTCCCATCCCGGCGCTGACGGAGAAGGACCGCGAAGACCTGGAATTCGCGGTGCAGCACGGCGCCAACTACATCGGCCTGTCGTTCGTACAGCGGGCCGAGGACGTGGCGGAAGCCAAGCGACTCGTCGGTGGGCGCGCCTGGATCATGGTGAAGCTGGAAAAACCGCAGGCGTTGGAGAATCTGGACGAGATCCTGAGGGAAGCCGACGCGGTGATGGTGGCACGTGGCGACCTGGGCGTCGAACTGCCCCCCGAGGAAGTGCCGCTGGCGCAGAAGCGCATCGTCCGGCTGTCACGCCAACTCGGCAAGCCGGTCGTAGTCGCGACGCAAATGCTGGAGAGCATGATCATCGCCCCCGCCCCCACCCGCGCGGAAGCCTCGGACGTGGCGACAGCGGTGTTCGATGGTGCCGACGCCGTAATGCTGTCGGCGGAGACCGCGGCAGGCCAGTACCCCTACGAGGCGGTCAACATGATGGACCGCATCGTCGCACGAGTGGAACAGGATGCGCTGTGCCGATCAATGATCGAGGCGTCGCGGCCGGAGCCGGAGCGCTCGTCGGCGGATGCAATCGCGGCGGCGGCGCGGCAGGTCGGACACACGATCGATGTGAAGGCGATCGTCGCGTTCACTGCCTCCGGCGCGACCGCACTGCGTGTCGGTCGCGAGCGGCCGGATGCGCCGATCATTGGCCTGACGCCGCACATGGAGACCGCGCGCCGGATGGCGTTGGTCTGGGGCGTCCATGCGGTGGTGGTGCCGGACGTGCACTCGATGGGCGAGGCGGTGACGCGTGCGACGCATGTGGCACGCACGGAGGGGTTCGCCCAGCATGGCGACGAGATCGTGGTGACTGCTGGCGTTCCGTTCGGACATTCGGGCACGACAAACGCGTTGCGCGTGGTAGGGGTGAAGTAGTGAAGGCTTGAAGGCCTGTTGAGAGCGTCGCTCCGACCCGCGGCACGGGGCGCGAGAGGAGGTGTGGGTTGCGGCCAAGTGCGAACTGTCGTGACGAGCCACTAACATCAAATTGGAAATTATCGTAACCGGCCGACGGGCAAGAACCTCCGGCGGCACATCAGTCGCGCGCGCCGCGAAGTCACAACGTTCTGCATGCCGATTTGTCGTTTGGGCCCGCACAATATCGGCCAACGGGCGACCAAAGCCGACGTGACCGCGGCGCGGTGTCGTCGCCGCCGCAGAGCCGCGCCTGAACGTTGCCTCGAGGTCAGGAAGCGCGCGGCACAATTTCTCCCGCCATTGGCGACCCATTCGGCTGTCGTGCTGACCCTAATTGTGCAACACGGATTTGAGGAAAACCACGATTCCCGGTGGGCGGAAAATTGGCGCAGATGACCCTTATTCTGCAACACATCGGGCGGCGTTGTGACCCTTATGCGCGACAAACTGCTTCTGATGGCCCATCAAAGGCTTGACCGCGAAGGTTAGCTTCTGGACTCGAGTGGGGCCACGAACTCGTTGGCGGCGACGCTGAATGCCATTATGCAATGGACATGAAAATTGACCCTTATTTGCGACGTGCTGATTTAGGGTCAGCGCGACAGATGGGCGAGCCTTTCTTATCAATCTTGTATCGCGAGTAGTATTGCTGTGGCATCGTCACTTCGCTTAAATCGAGGAAAACGACAACCATCCGGATCAAGATCTCGCTCTGTACGCCGTAGCTCACGTAGCGGTAAACCAAGGCCACCTTTTTCGGTCGCTGCAAACATGGTCTCAATTGTATAAAGCTGGTAACAGTCGACTGCCGCGGCGAAACCGTCGGTGCACAGTATGGCAACCGCGGGCAGCCGAACTGCGACACTATTCATGGCAACATGATCTGCCGCGGCCGGCTCCAGGCCCAGCGTCCACGGTCCGTTTCCGGTATTATAAGTGGCGCGGTATTTTCGAAGCTCAGCGAGGACTCTTTCGTCGTGTAGCGCCCCCACTGAAGTCTGTAAAACACCAGTCCTGTTGGCGTCCTGCTGCTTAACCGAGCTCCGCGATGGCGTGCCAGTCCACCGCATAGAATGACCCAAGGCATCTCTGATAAATAATGAGCAATCCGCTAACCCCATTGTCTCTATATTATCCTCAAGTATCCTCAAAGCTTGGAAAGCCGCTACGGGATATTGGTACGGCTCTATCTCAACCTGAACTTGCGAGCGAAAATACGCTCGTGCCGCGGTATTCAGAGATCGGACAATATCTTGGCTCGGCGATCCCGATGGCAGCGCATCCAGGAAAAATCGCCTGGCGAACTCAGCCAACCACGCGGCATCGCTGTGTGGTGGAGCAAGCAGTGGCGGTCCCAGCGGGGTCGCGCCATCGATCACGAAGGCGGCCGAGCTGTCCCAACCGAATCGGTCCTCATTCTCACGACCTGAGCAGCCTGGTTTGGAAATGGCCTCAATTACATGAACTCGCAATACTCAAGCTCCCAACCGCCTCAGAATCAGTCCACATGGATCTCAACGGGTCGTAAGCGAGCAATGATTCTACGTTCGCGCATGCGCGTCAATTGTCTGCAGCATCGTGCTTAGGTCGACCGTTTGAGCAGAAGGCGTATTGCAGGGGCTTGAGGCGCGGCGAGAGGTTCGACTCATAGGACAGGGCGATCATGTGCCTGAGCGGGGACAACGGGATGATCTCTAGATTATGGGATCCGCATATCCTCGATCATACGGCGGCGAAGTGCAGTCATTGGCAACTCCTCTGCGAGAGGAACGGCGCCTCATGACGCCGCCGCATCGTCTCGCGGTTGTGTTGTAGTGCCGAGCGTGTTGCCATCGCGGCTGGGCACCGCGCTGTGCCGGTTGGACGAGAACATCCGCTCGTCCCTGGTGCTGGGCTTCGTCGGTGCCGGCGGTCTGGGGTTCCAATTGCTGACCGCAATGAGTTTGTTCCAATACCGCACGGCGTCACTGCTGTTGCTGGTGACGTTCCTGATCGTCATGGCCGCTGAACCC
>JASHVB010000494.1 GCA_030039695.1 Acetobacteraceae bacterium | reverse complement strand
CGATAGGCGGCGAAGTCGTAACGCTTCGGATCTGCAATCACGGTGATGCGGTGCACCTCGGTCCGCGCGAGGGCTGCGCCAAGCACGCGGTCGCACAGCACACCCTTGGCATAGTCAGACAGGATGACAACGTCGGCGCTGTCGAGCGTCTTCTCCAACTGATCCAGCACCGCCGCGGCAGCATCGGCGTCAAGCGGATCGGTGGTCTCCTCGTCCAACCGCAGCAACTGGTGAGCGCCGGCCATGAAGCGGGTCTTCGTCGTGGTGGGCCGGTTGTGTGCGCTGACCAGAGAACCGGCGATGCCGTCGGCGGCCGCCACAAGGCTGGACACCTCTGCGCCGGCCTCGTCGTCGCCAATGACACCAATCAGCGTTGCCTGACCGCCGAGCGTTGCGATGTTCAGCGCGACGTTAGCCGCGCCGCCCAAGGTGGCGCGCCGGTTGGTCGGACGCAGTACAGGGATTGGCGCCTCTGGCGACAAGCGATGGGCCTGGCCAGCGACGTAACGGTCCAAGATGACATCGCCCAGCACGACCACTCGCGCGTCCGAGAACATACGGACGCGCTCGGCGAGTTCGCTGTCGTTGGCCGCGCGGGCCGCGCCGGCGGTCAGGCCTACATTCATGCGTGCTTCCCGTTCTGGGGCGGCGCCCCATGGCAGGCAAATCTTATCACGGCGTGCAGGACGAACCGCAAGGGCGGGGATGGGGCGTCCCGCGCGTGTCTCGCCTCGCGTGGCGGAGACGGAGGTTGGCGTGGCCTGGTGCCGTTGTGGCGAATACAGCAAAATCGGACCACGAACGGGCTCTGTTCAGCGGCCTTCGCTTCCTGCAATCGGGGTCCGGTTGCGGGGTCATGGCCAGCTCGACCCGCGGGCGGAGCATCCGGTCCGCCGTCTGCGTCAACGGTCCTAACACCGCAGCCTTTGGGGTGGCGTGGCCAATCCGACGCCGACCACCATTGCCGGCATTGTCGCGGCGCTCCGAGTAGCGACCAGCGATCTGATGTAGTGGCACGGACAGGCACAGCAGGTGCCTGCCAGCCAGCGCGGGCGACCCGCGCGTGGTCCTGCTCGGGCAGGTCGCGCTGCGCTTGCCGGCGATTCCGATCACGTCACGGGCCCGCGGGGGGAACGTGCCGAGGCGGCAGCGCCGCTGGCCGCCACGGCGCCCGAAGGAGCGCGGCCAAAGCGGCGATCGCGGAGGCGCTGAATGCCCCAGCGCGGGCTTGCCAGGCCGGTTCCATTCTGGCCGTGTCGCTGGCACGGGATGTGCTGGGTGTGCCGCATGGGTGCCCCATGCGTGACGTGGCAGAGGCGCAGCAATGAGTGCAGCAATCCAATATGCCGGCGACGATTTCCCGGCATTTCTCGATCCCAGTTCGGGCGAATTGCACTATCGCGACGGTGTCATACGCCTCCCGGTCCAACTGAACCGGTTCCTCCTGATGCTGGCGGCGGCTGGCGGCGAGATCGTGAGTCGCGAGGCGACGCAGCCGCTGTTCCGCGGCTACGCGGCCCATACGGAAGTCGAAGCCAGGAGACGCCAGATGCTGCGCAGGCTTCGGTCCCGCATCGAGCCGGCCGGCCTATCGGTCGAGACCTGCAATGGTTTCGGATACCGCCTGCGTGGCGAGGTGCGCGTCAGGACGGTCTGATCGAACGAGTCAGTTGCCCCCAGCCTCAAGCTGTCCGCGCCGACCGCGCGAACGATGGAGGGCGCAGTTCGGGAGCGGAACCCTGGGCGGCCTCCGCAACGGAGCGGTGTTTTCTGCATGCCCCCCCTCGCGCGTGGGGTCTGCTTTTGTGACGTAACGCTCTGGCCTATACCGCGTTACGTAACAACGCCAATACCGCGCTGGCGCCTCCCCTTGCGGACGTCGGCCCTGTGGCCGTGCGCGTCGGCATGACGCGGATTTGGTTCGACGGGAGGGCCAGTCCTTCGGTGCGGCGATTTCGTTTGCAGCCCTCCGCCACGGCGGGCATGGCAGGATATGCGCCGTCCCGCCGGTAGCGCGCACCCGCGTCCGCCGTCAGCGGCGTGCTCTTGCTCAGCCAGGTCTCTGCCTGGCTGCCGGCGGTCGACGTGGCATGCAATCGCGGCGACTGGCGCGGTCGACTGCACACCGCCCGGCTGGTTGCGGAGCAGCGTGCCTACATCCCGGTCCTGCTGGGGGTCAGCACCGCGGACGTCGCCCGGATGCAGGTGGTTGCATTCCATAGCGTGGTGCATTTGCGGCAGTAGGCGAGGACAAGGGTGTATTGGGAAGACAACCTTGCTTGCCCGGTTGCGGAGACTGCGCGGACAATCTTCCAGTGCATGTCCGATCGTTGCGCTGATCAAGTCTAATGTTCGCGTGACGTCAGCGCTTTATTGGCGCGTCACGAACGGCGCAAAGCCGCACCCTACGGAATGCCGTTCGGGGAGGGTGAACTGCGGTACCTGCGAGCGGACCGGCGCAACCACGGGTCACTTGGCGGGGACGCAAGGATGCGTCAGCCGCAGCCAGACTCGGAAAGCGCCTTATTTGTCGGGGTTCCGGTGTGGGTGGAAGCGGATTGGACGCCGAGTCACCCACGGTCGTTACGGTGAGACTGGAAGAAGTTCATCCAGAACTTCCGCCACCCGGCCGCGCTCCATTACGACAACCTCATGGCGCACCGGCAGCAAGCGGCAAGCGTATATTATATATGAGTCATTCACCGCACGCCATATCCTGATTGCACGATCGCGAAACCGGTCGCCAGGATGGGGGAACTGGAGGGCATGACCGACTCAGGGGTGGCTGACTTCGATCATCTCCACCGGATTCCATGAGGTTCTCGCGTGCCAAAGCCACGTGCCAGCATGCAAGTTGTCCTGTCACTCATCCTGACGGGCGGTCGGTGTACCTCATGGTGCACCAATCCCACAGCAGTGACAGCCAGCGATGGGCATCCCGCACGCTTGGCGTGATACTGACATTCTGGCTGCATGGGAGGGGACGATGACTACGGGCGTGCCCAGCTCCTCGCGGCAGCACCAGAGCAAATCAATCCGGCAACGGGATTCATTGGCAATGCAATAAACGTGTAGGGTACTCTGCGGTGGGATGAGACCGTGAACCACACTCGGGAATTGAGATGGACGATCTAGCCACAAGCGGAATCGCCGCTCAAGCATCACCAGTGACCTCCGCCTCAGGCGCACTTGATCTAATCGAGCGCCTTTCGCGCGTCGTTGCGTTGGCTTCCGCCGTGACCGTAGTTGCCTCGGTATTCTACGATTGGGCGTATTTCGGAGTCGGTGCGCCGTCGGCAATGCAACTCTTAACGATTGGAGACCACGTATCCGGTGCTCTCCAATGGCTTCCACTCACAGCCTTAACCTATGCTCTCAACATTACGTTCTATTCGTTATCACCGAGGGCATCAGCGCCAAAGACAACGCCAAAGACATCAGCGCGAAAGACATCCTGGGCCGCACGCAACTTTTGGCGGATGGTGCTTGCCTTTATTTTGGCACTGAGCCTTGTAGCCTACCTCTTCTCGGCTTTGGCGGTTTGGTCCCCGGTGCTTGGCCTAGGACTCGTCGCGTGGATAATATTCGTTTACCGGGCAGGCTTGCAAAAGGGGATGCGGGATCACCTCACGACCTCGCTGCTGTTGGGAGGTCTGATAGTGTTAGTCAGCCTAGAACGTGGCAATGACGCCGGAGTAACAGCGTTCGGAACGACCAAAGCCGATACCGAGTTGGTTACTAGGGATGGCACACAAATCGATCAAGCGGTGGTGATCCGCCAGATGGAAAAAGGCGTGCTGGTACGGAACGTGGTCACCAACCGCTTGACGTTTGCTCCTTGGGATTGAGTTACCTCGTTGACCGTGTCGGGTAGTGCGCTGGACTCGCATTTCCGCATATGTAGTCATTTTGGTGTGTTCTGATCTCGCACAGATTCCACCATCGACCAAGTGCCACCCCACGAGGCGCCAACGCATGAACCGACCGGATCGATGTCGTGGAGACAGAGCATTGCGGTTGGTGGGTGACCGGCGATCTTTGTTTTTTCTCCGTTCCAGAAGCCCGGATAGCCTCCGGCATGCCCGACAGACCCGAGACCC
>JASHVB010000493.1 GCA_030039695.1 Acetobacteraceae bacterium | reverse complement strand
GGGCTGATCTATCTGGGCATGCTGCCATTCAGCGTCCGGAGCTTCCGTCGCCTGCGGCGCGAGGCGGAAGGGCCACAAACCGACGCCAGCGAGGCAGACACCGCGCAAGCGTAGCTGCGCCAGCGTGTCATCAGCGATGACCGCGATTAGCCGCGCTGTGCAGCCGGTAGGCTCGTACTGCACTGCAGGGCGAGGTGCGCGCGGGGCGACAGTGCGGTCGGCACGATGCCGTTGAATCTGGATCGTCCGTGTCTGACCGGGCACGACGGTGCAGCGTTCCCGCTGCCGTCCAAGTCATTAAATCTGTGGCGGTGTTGGCCCGCAATGCGGGACGCACGGTGTTGCGCGATGATTATGTGCGACGCCGTTTGGTCCAACGTGGTCGTCACAGACGAGAACCTCTCGCAATGCGTGCACAAGTTGCGATGTGTGCCCGGTGACACGAAAGGGCCGCTGCTGCGTACCCTCGCCACACGAGGTACCACCTTGAGTTGTCGGTCACCAACGCCTTGTCAGGCATGATTTGGCTGGCTGTGATTGCCCGCAATTCGAGCTTCGCCCACGACAATGGCGCCGTCGAGGTGAAACAGGCCGGGAGGAAATTTGGTGTGCGCTACGTTCCGGAAGCCTCGGTACGCTGGAGCGGCCATCATCTGCTTCACTGCACAATGGATCGAGGCCGACCCGGTGACGCTTGTCTGGACCGACTGCTGCGAAGGATCGTTGCAAGACATCGCCGATCTGACGGATGAGGTGGAAGCGGCCTCACCGGCGCGATCGAGCCGGAATTTCAGAGCGTGGGGAAATGGTCCGGGCGAGCACACAGTGACTAGGCGGAAAGGATCGCATCGCTGCGGCAAGCACTAGAGATGGCAAGACTCTTGCCTGATCTCAGGGCTGAGATTGCGCGGGACGACATCCAGCAGCAACCGACAGCCGCGACGCACGAGCAGCAATCGCGGTTGGTGTAACGGGGCAACGTGCGCCAACGACGATCGCGGCGTGCAACATGTCGTTGTTCCACTATATTGTTGCTCCATTGCGGGCCACTGGCGTGCCGGTGGCCGCTGGCCGGTGTGGGCAGCGTGTGTCGGCTGAAGTCTATGGTCCTGATGTCCAGGCCAAACCGCGGCGAAAGATCGATGAGACGGTTGCCGGATGGCGCTATGGTGCCACCACCGCATGGTCACGCTTGCTGACGCTCGCCCGATTGTAGGAGCCTCGCATGGCCGCCGCGCCGTCCTGCGCCGCCCCCGGTCCGTCGCCTTTGCTTCGCTTGCCAGATCACCAGCGGGGCTGGACTACGCGGCGAAGCACTCGGATCTGATCCTCATCACTAGCCCCACCGGCGCCGACCCGGTGCGGGTGCGCGAGTTGCTGCCAGCGCATATTGCGAAGATCAAGGCGCTGGCTCGCGGTTATGGGTGCAAGGTAAAGACGATCATCAATCCGCATGTGATCTGCCGCTCGACGGAGCGTGAGGCGCGGGCAGCGTACGACGGCGTTCTGGAAAATCAGGATCCGATGGCTGCGGACTATTTCGTGCGCACGTTCCAGAGCGGCGACACCGCGTCATGGCGCGGGCACACAGGCGCGCAATGGGTGATTGGCGGGAATGTGCATCTGATCGGTTCGCCCGCGCAGATTGTGGACTGGTTCGTGCAGCTACACGCTGGCGGACGCGATGGTGTTCAGGTGAATCTCTTCGACTGCCCCCCAGACCTGGCATTCTTTGAGCAGCAGGTTCTGCCGCTGATGCGTCCGGCCGGGTTGCGAGCAGCATGACGGTTCGCGGCGGCGTCCCTCAGCATGGCGCGGCGACCGGGCGTCGGCCGGCCACGACCGGCAAGACCACCAGCGCCACAGTGAGCAACAGCAATGTCGCGTGTCCGGCTATCGATGTGAATTCGTAAGTACCGCCCGGATTCAGCGCCGCCAGTTTTGTACCGCAAGACGAAATGGTCAGCGGGCCCATCCTTGCACATTTAACAGGCGCGAACCTATAGTCGCGCGGTTAACCGTGGGAGGGACCTATGCCCACCGAGGAGGTGGTCAATCTGGACCTCGCTCCGGCGCACGGGCAACGAAAGAGACTCTGGCTGCGTGTCGGCGCTCCGATCGGCGGCGTTTTGCTCGTCATCGCTGCGATCCTCGCCATCACTCTCTATACCAATCGCGTCGACCGCGCCGGCGTGATCGCACTCTCCAAAACGTTGCTCGCCGGGTTGCAGGCGCAAATCGCGCAGCGGGTGAGCGACTATCTCGATCCTGCTACACGCGCCGCCCTGCTCGCGCGCGACATGGTCGCGCATAATGCCGTACCGGACAGCGGCACTGTGCTGGAGGCTTATGCCGCCAGCGCGCTGAAGCACATTCCGCAGATCGATGCGTTCTACGTCGCCAACCGGCAAGGCGACTTCATGATGGTGCGCCGCGGAGAGAATGGCGGCACCACGACCAAGGTGATCCGCAACGTCTCGGACGCCCGCGAAGTGAAATGGGTTTACCGGGACCAAGCTGGCCATGTCACCCGCACGCTGCCGACGCCCACGGATGAATACGACCCCCGCACGCGCAGCTGGTACCAGGGCGCATTGAAGACCACAGGCGTGTTCTGGAGCGACGTCTATATCTTCTTCACCGCGCGCGCCCCGGGCGTCACTGCCGCCATCCGCGTGGGCGATCAGGACGGGACCGTCTTCGGCGTCGATATCACGCTGAAAGCACTCTCCAGCTTTCTTGCATCGCTGCACATCGGCGACAGCGGGCGTGCCGTCATCGTCGACGATACCGGCCATCTGATTGCCGGTCCGGATAGCACTCGACTTCTGCGCGGCGGGGGGGACCATCTCACGACAGCGCGGATTGACCAACTCGGCGATCCGGCCCTCGCACGGGCCTATGACCATTTCCGAATTGAGGGCTACGGCAACCGACTGATCAACGTGGACGGCGAGCGGCTGGTCTCCATAGCTGCCCGCTTGCCCGCGGCTTCCCAAAATTGGTCGCTCCTGATCGTTGTGCCGGAACGGGACTTCACCGGATTCGTCGCTGCTAACAGCCGTCACGCGCTGGCGCTCTCGCTCATCGTCGTCGCGCTCACCGCCTTGCTCGCCGGCTTACTCGTGCGCCAGGGGCTGCGCGCGGACCGCACGGCCCGCCTGCTGCTCGATCGCGGGCGAGCCGTGGAGCGCCAGGGCACGGCCTTCGCCGCCCTCGCCCGCCAACCGGATCTGATGGATCCCGCCCGGGAGGCCCCGGTCCGGGCACTCACCGAGACATTGGCTGAGCTCGCCGCCGCACGCCGCACGAGCGTCTGGCGCGTGAGTGAGGGTGGACGCAAGCTTGCCTGCGAGGACGCCTATGAGCGCGAATGTGCCGGCCATGTCGCTGGCCTCGAGCTCGCGCGCGCGGAGTTGCCGCAGTTCTTCGCTGCCCTTGCCAAGGCGGCACCGATTGACAGCGATGATGCCGCCAACGACAGACGCACCGCGGAGTTGCACCGCGCGTTCATGCAGCCCTTTAACAGCCAGGCACTGACCGCCGTGCCAATCATGGCGGAGGAGAGGCTCGCGGGTGCGCTGCTGCTCGAGGATGCCTCGCGGCTGGCGGAGGCGCGCGATCTGCTGCCGGCGCTTGCCAGCATGCTGGCGATCCGGATGCGCGGCCCCGAGCCGGAAGAGGACCGTGACACAGCGGCGGAAGCTTCGATGTCCGTGCCTCACCCGGCGCCAATCGGGACACCGCCGGGCGAGCGCGACTTCGCCGCCGATCTCGCGCTGCGCGGCCTCGATACGCAGGTGATCGGGGCCGACGTGTTTCCTGCGCTTGCCGCCATGGTGGTGAGGTTCAACGACCCGGTGGCGATCGCCACGCCCCACGGAAGCGAAAATTGCAGCCTCGCCGACCGGGTCGCCGAGGCGCTGCAGGAAATCGCTGAGCAGCACGACATCCCGTACATGAAGCTCGTGGGCCAGGAGGTGGTGGCTGCCGCCGGGTTCAAGGCGGACGACGACAAAGCCATTCTGCGCATCGCTGAGGCAGCGCTCGCCGTGCGCGAGCGCTGCCTCGAGCTCTTCGAGGATTGCGGGCAGGCGCCGGTCTTCCGGATCGGCATCGACCACGGCATTGCCATTGGCGGCCAGGTCGGTCGCCATCCGCGTCTGTTCAACCTCTGGGGCGAGGCCGTGCGTACCGCCGACATCATGGCGACCTCCACCATCGGTGCGGGTTCGATCCAGGTGAGCGAGGCGGCCTATGAGCTTCTCCGTCACCAATTCCTGTTCCGCCCACGCGGCAGCTTCTACCTTCCGCGCGTCGGCGCGGCGCGAACCTTCATCCTCGCGAGCCGACTGTGAGCGCGACGGCGTCCGAGTTCGCCGCCAGACGATCACGCGCCGGACTTGCCGCGATCGGCCGGTTGGCGCGCCGGCGCGCCCAGTTCCTGCTTATGCTCGCCGCCCTGACCTGGGGCGTGCTGAGCGAGGCCGTCCGTCCTGCCTCCTGGCGGCGCACCGTGCGTGCCGAGTTCCGCCGCGCGCTCCGCCAGGCCGTCGGCGGCGGGCTTGCCACCACCATGGTCACCGCCGTCCTCGCCGGCCTCGCGATGATCGCCGAGGCGCTCTATTGGCTCGGCCTCGCCGGCCAACAGCAGCTTGCCGGCGCGATCCTCGTCACCGTGCTCGTGCGCGAAATCACACCGCTCTTGATCGGGCTCATCCTGCTCGGGCGCAGCGGAACTGTCGCGGTGCAGGAGGTCGGCGCGCTACAGCTCGGTGGGCAGGCCCGAGCGCTCGCGGCACAGGGGATCGACCCGTTCCTGCTGCTCGTGCTGCCGCGCGCGCTGGCGCTCGCACTCGCCAGCTTCACGCTCGGTGTCCTCTTCGCGCTCACGGCGCTCGTCATCGGCTTCGTCTTCGGCAATCTACTCGGATCGGTGCAAGGCTCGCTCTGGGATTTCCTCGACAACGTGCTCGCTGCGATGCAGGTGGTCGATTTCGCGGTCTTCCCTGCAAAAATGGTGGTGATCGGCCTTCTAGTGGCGCTCACCGCCTGCCTCACCGGGATGGGCGCGCGTCCGGACGAGGACATGGCGAGCCTGTTGCCGCGTGGGTTCGTGCGTGGGCTGCTCGCGATCATGATTGCAAGCCTCGTCCTCAGCCTGGCGGCATGAGCCGATGCCCAACGCCGCCCAGATCCTGCAGATCGACGAAGCCGAGCCAGAGCCGGGCGCGGCGGACTTGCCCTCGATCCCGTTCGCGCTCGACCTCTTCGCGGGCGAGCTCGCCTTGATCGAAGCGCGGAATCCCCTCTGGGCCGCTCAGTTCGCGGATCTCTGCTCGGGACTCATCCCACTTGCGCACGGCAGCGTCCGCTTCCTCGGGCGCGACTGGGCGTCATTGCCCGACATCCTGGCGGCGGCGTTGCGCGGGCGTATCGGCCGCGTGCATGGCTTCGGCGCCTGGATCGGGTTCGCCAGCGTGGATCGCAACATCCTGCTGCCACAGCTTCATCATTCGCGGCGCTCGGCTGACGCGCTGGTCGAGGAAGCCGCAGAGCTTGCCCGCTTCTTCGGGCTGCCCGGCCTGCCGCTCATGCGACCCGAAGCGTTGGCCCCCGCCGATCTCGCGCGTGCCGCTGCTGTGCGCGCGTTCCTCGGCGAGCCACGCCTCGTGCTATTGGAGAGCCCGGTGGAGGGACAGTTCGCCGATCTCGTGCCGCCGCTGCTCAATGCCTTGGCTGCGGCGCGCGACCGGGGCGCCGCCGCGATCTGGTTCACGGGCAGCGATCTGATCTGGAACGACCGCTCGTTTCCTGCCACGCAGCGGCTGCGGTTGACCGAACGCGGCCTGACAACGCTGCGGCTCGCCGCATGATCCGTCTGCGCCACACGGACGAGTGGATCGGCCTGTTGGTGATCGTGGCCGTGCTGATCTTCGTTGGTGCGATGCTCGAGGCCGGCGTGCTGAGCACGTGGCTCCGCCCCGTGGCGCAGCTCAGAATCGTGCTTCCGCAATCCGGGGTCGGTGGCCTCGCTGCCGGCGCCGACATCCAGGTCCTCGGCATTCATTCGGGCACCGTCCGCCGGATCGTACTCAATCCCACCCAGCAGATCTATGCCGAGGCCGATATCGACCGGCAGGCTGAACCTTTTATCCGCCGCGACAGCCGGGCCGTGATTCGCCGCACCTTCGGCGTCGCGGGCGCCGCCTATGTCGATATATCCCGCGGCACCGGCACGCCGATGGACTGGCGCTACGCGGTCATCAAGGCGACCACCGAGACCGCGCCCACCGACACGCTGACCGCGATGCTGACGCGCGTTCAGCAGAAGGTCTTTCCCGTGCTGGACGATACAAAGCGCACCATGGATGCTCTGGCCGCCCTGACGGGCGGCTTACAGAAAGGCCAGGGCACCATCGGCCGTTTGATGACCAACGATACCCTGGCCCACGATGCAGAGCAGGAGGTCGCAAGCCTCACCGTTGTGATCGCACGGCTGAATGACGCGGCCGGGAATCTCGATGCGCTCGCGAAGCGGACAGCTTCGACCGAGAAGGGCGTTCCTGAGCTGCTCGGCCGCGCCGACGTGCTCCTCGCCAATCTGCAATCGGCGACGCGGCAGCTCGCTTTGGCGGCGCCGCAATTGCCGGAGATTACGCGCAATCTTGCCGGCGCCTCCAGCAATCTGCGCCCCTTGCTCACGCAAACCGAGCTCACCGCCGCGGATTTGCAGCGGCTGGTAACGCAACTACGCGGGCTCTGGCTGCTCGGCGGTGGCGGCCGTGTGCAGCCGGAGCAAAGACGCTTGCCGGCGACGCAGATCGAGCCGTGAGACAACTCAGCGCCGCGGTATTCGCCGTTGCCAGCGCGGCGCTTTCGGGCTGTGGCAGCACGCCGCCGCGCCCCGCGCAGCCGCAGGATACGGTTCTGCAACGTGAATCCGAGGCAGGCAAGCTTGCGTTCTCGCTGCAACGCCCGAGCGAGGCAGCGTCGCAGTACAAAGAGGCCCTGGAGCGGGCGGAAGCGCGCGACGACGCGGGAGCGATCGGAGATTACGGCTACGATCTCGCAGTCGCCGATCTCGCCGCCAACCGTCCGAGGGACGCGCTCGCCGCAGCGCGAAAGACGCATATCGAGCTCGCGAATCGCGGCGTCGCCCCGTTCCCCGCCCTGATTCTGGCGGAGGCGAACGCTCTCTATCGGCTCGGGGACATAAAGCGGGCAGACGGCCTGGCGGCGGCTGTGGAGGTCGGCGGCAATCCGTCAGCGGCGGCGGGGGCCGCGTTCCTACGGGGGCTGATCGCTGACGAGAGCGGCGATCAGGCCGGGCTCGACGCCGCATTGGCCCGGCTCGCACATCCAGCGGACACCGCGGAGAGCGCCGATGCCTTCGAGCTTGCGGCGCGTCGGGACCTCGGCGAGAGAAAGTTTGTGCGGGCCGAGAGCGAGGCGGATCGTGCCGCGGGTCTTCGGCGCACCGACCTCGATTATCGCGGCATGGCGCGAGCACTGGCCGTGGAAGCGCAAGCGGCGGCGGCGGCCGGCGATAGGGCCACGGCCGCAGACCTCTTTATCCAGGCTGCGCAGAGCGCCGCCGCGCAGGGGGACGCAAGCTCGGCCCGACGTTGGTTGCGCCAGGCTCTGGTGCTGGCCGACACTCCGATGCTTCGCCAGGTCGCTCGCCAGGCGCTCGCCGAGCTCCGCACTGCGAAAGAGGGCCCGACGCAGCGCTAGGAAGCGATCGCGGCGGGGCCAGCAGGCAATGTCGCGGCGTGAACCGATCGACGTCTGCGGCAATCGGAGGGGCCGCGATCACAACGCGGCGGTCAACCATTCCCGGTGTCGCGAGACGTGCGAGATGCGGGCCGCTCGCGGCTCTACGCGCGCCCGCCCCGGTGCCGGTCCTTGAAGTGCGAATACCGATCGGCCGGTGAATTGCTTACGAAAGTCAGTATTCCGGAACAGCGATGTCCAGTGTCTCGCCAGTTGCGGTGTTGGCAGGAGAAATGGATCCGTCGCCGTCATTCGATGCGCGTGGTACCCATTGTGGCGCGTACGCAAGCGACTCAAGCCGGATCGGCTCAAAGCCGCACCGCGCGAAGACGTCGGCCTCTGCTCCGCTTTTTAGGAGACGGGTTAGCTTGGCAAGATCGATGGACGCGTCGCCTGCACTGGCGGAGAAGCGCGCGGCTGGACGTCTTTGTTCAACACTGTACGGTGCATCTGCGCGTTATTGCGTCTTGGCCAAAGATACCGCCCCTGTCGCCCCACAGCCATCTTTGCTGGTGCCCACCATGGCGCGCGCGCTCTGCAAATTGAGACTGTAGTTGTCAGTGCACCAGGCACTGCTCGTATCATGCCCGCTCATGGTTACAATCCCTTGCGCCGCAACGATATCGAACTTTTCACTGACTGCCGGCTCAGAGCCACACTGGAAAGTAGCAACACCGGTGTAACTCCCTGACCGGGGGTCGCTGGCATTGATTTGCAATTGACCCGGGCAGGCATTTTTCGCACTGCTGGAGATCGTCCAACTTCCCGCGAGCGATTGAGCCTGGGCACGATCTGCCCCCAGCACAGCTATCACCGACAGTAGTGCGACGATCAGCAACTTGAACTGGCGCATCGGTTTTATCCTTGATTTGCGTGTCACTGCAGCGGCCTCAATCGGGGATTCCCCAGGAGCGCGTTACCTAAGGTAAGGAGATACTCAGATCGAAGGTGCTCACGGACCCAACGTAACGGGGCCGTCACCCTCCAGGAGTGAGACGCATGTACTGCGCGCAGTTCTCGCTCTGCCCATGTCGCGCGCCGGATAGCTGACAGCGACATCGCGTCGAGATCAGGATCAGGATCGTGCGCAACCATCCCTTTGAAACGCGGGGCCCGCCGGACTGCCCCAACGCACAGCGCCTGCAAGCTCGCCTCGGCAAGCATCAGCCCGACATGGCCGAGAACAGGTGTGTCGGCCCAGTGCGCTCCTCGGTGTTCAGACAGGAACGCCTCCGCCCCACGATGCGCGTTCAGAAATGCGGAGCGAAGCAAACCCGATGCCTGCGGCGCCCCCGTCTCGTCGTCACCAGCCACATCGTCGAAATTGACCGCCCGACCGGTCAAGGTTGCCAATTCGATCTCGCACTGCCGCCGATAGTCGCCGTCGCTGGCCAGCCTATCACCGTCAATGATCAAGTCCACATCATCGGGTATAGTCCCGGCAGTTAGCACCCAGAACGCCAGGGCGACACGGTACCAACCCGCAGGATCATTGCGTCGCAAGCTAGCCTGACAAGCCGCCCACATTGCTCGCAGCGTGGTACAACCCGTCACGGACGGAAGTTCCAGCTCCAGATGCCGAATACAGGCCATGACCATAGGCAGATTGCGGTGCAATGTCAGCAGCAGCAGTGGCATAGCAAGAAAATACGCGTTGTCGTGTCGAATGAACTGCTGCAAAGCCGATGAATATTGGGCAAATGGATTGCGCAGCACCACGATGTGCACTGCCTCTGGGAAATGCCTCTGCATCCAACTTATTCGCCCGATCGAGCGGCAGAACTTCAGTATGGGTTGTTGGCCGCGCTCCTCGGCGGTGGTTATCAGCAGCCTCAGGTATTGATCCATTTCAGGCAGTGCGGCGTCCGGTGCGGCGAAGAAGTCACCGACGGCAAATCGCTTCTGGTACCCCCGCACACCTGGCTTGTCGCCTTCCAGCAACGGCCGAAATGCATCGAAGTACGGCCGGTCCAAACCCGAATGGCCAGAGGACCAGCTTTCGGCATTGATCGACGCCAGCGTGCCAAGCCGGATCTCGGCAAGCGTTTCCGCCAGCGGCTCGTAATAGCCGGCGACGCCGTCCATATTGCGGAACCGATTCCACACCCAAGTGCCACGCGTTCGCCAACCGCAGTGCAGGAACACCGGCGGATGAGCGAACGTCTGCCGCCGCACATCCGCCGCGCCGGACGGATCATGGGTCAGCGTCATATGATAAAATTGCGCCAGATGCTCCATCGACTCACCACGTATCCTGCTCCGCAACATTGATTCCACCAGGGTTTCTTCCGTTTTGCGAAAGCGTGACGAACTGAAACGCCCCGCGTCGTGTTGGCCTCGCCGCGCTGCCCGACCTCGCCCGACTGCAGTGGCGGTTCATGCCCGACCGGCCGGCTGTGCGAGAGGTCGCCGTGACCATCCCCGCGGCGAGCGCCTACGACGTCTCGCTCGGCGCCACAGGGATGGTTGCAGCTACGCGCACAGCCGAGGTTGGCACTGCGCTTGCCGCTGTGGCGGCATAAGTTGCCCATGCCGGGGACCGCCGGCGGTGACCACAGTTCGCAGAACGTGCCGATAAGGAGCGGCGGCTGGCGATGCGGCCTCTCAGCGCTCGCCGAACTGGAGATCGCCGCACGTGATCAGCGGCGCATTGCCTGCACTCTCACCGCGGCTTACCTGCTGCCTGCCAAGACATTGGAAAATTTTAATTTGTCCATCGTGCCAATGAACGGCGCAGCCCACGTCACGGTACTGACTGCCGGCGACAGCCGGCGCAACGAACCTACCGCTGTTTGGCACCCCAGTCGGGTTCACGATCCCCAATCCGGACCAGTGCCATACGCGCAGGCGTCGAATTCGAAGCGGGCGTCGGAGTGCGATCTCACGGAATGTGGTGCGGATGACCAAGGCACCATTCAGCGTGGCAGCCGGCGCAAGCCTACAACGCGCAGCGAAGCGGACATTACTTTCGCGGGAACGGGGCCCCACGCCCGATGGCGCAACAGCCGTAGCAGTGGTGCTTCGATCAGTTGGAAGCTGGCAAAAGCTGCAAGCAGAGCAATGACGAACGTCGCTGGGAGTGCAGCGAGATGAGCAGCCGGTCGCTGGAAGGGCAATAGACGGCGCCATAGCAATCCGGCTGCCGCAATGACCGGGACGTGCGACAGATACAGTGAGTACGACGCATCCCCTAGCCCAGATAACGGATGCAGGATGGAGCGTCCCTGCACGCGTTCCGAGGCAACAAGTCCAGCGACGAGCGCCGCGGATGACGTACCGTAGATCAGCATACGATCCCAGTCGGACGGAAACCATCCTCCCTGCATGATCAAAATCAGGGTACCGAGGACGAAGCCTCCAATCCCACACGCCAGTGCCGCAGTCGCCACTATCCCGGTGCAACGGGAAACGCAGAGCGCGACCGCGCAGCCCATGATGAACTCCAGAAGCAAGGGGGAGAACATCAGGCCGATGAGTGGTTCTGTGTTGCCAGGCATCAGCAGCCAGTGCCCGGCGATCACCACCGCGGCCCAGCCGCCCAAGGCCCATGGCAGGGCGGATTCACGCAGCCAGCACAGCGCGCCAGCAAAGAGGAGGTAAAAGAAGACCTCGTAAGCCAGGGTCCAGGCGATCATAAGCAGTGGAAGATGCTGCTGCGGTATGAGCAGAAGCGAGCGCAACACATCGGGTCGCCCATGTGTGCTGTTGACGATGCCGGGCCGTATCAGAAAAACCACCAGAACCGGCAAGCACCATAGCCAGTAGGCCGGGTAGATCCGCAGGAAACGGCGCGTGAGGAATCGGCCCGCTTCGCCGCGCTGGCGGAACTTTCCGAGGCTCACAGTGGTGATGATAAAGCCACTGAGCACGAAAAAGAGATCGACGCCAGCCATGCCGAACCGGCATAGGCCGGGCAGCATGGCAGGGCCTGCGAGGTATTTGGTCTCGAAGCCTATCATATGGCAGGCAACGACACCGCACGCAGCAACACCGCGCAGGGCCTGTACCCCGACGATCCTGGGATTGGCTGGCCCACCTGACATGACGGGTTAACGAGCCAAGTCAACGCCGGGTTCATGGCGGTGACGGTGATTTTTCCCTCTCGGCTTCCACGGCACGTCTCGAAGCCCGTAGCGTGGCCGTCTATTTCGCGCCGCGCCGGTACTTTCGTGGGGAGATTCGGCGTAAACGGATCGATGTTGTCTGATCGATCCATGGACCTTGCTTAACAAAGCGTTAACACTGACGTCCCCTATGGGGGGATATCGCAAACTCAGGTCATGCAATAACCAACTGAAAAAACGATACAATATGGCAGAGCCGTCGGTAACGGTAATGCCGTCATGCACCGTTGCACACGCTGGCAGGGGTCGCGCGTTGCGACCCGGCAAGCTGACACGAGCCGGCCAGGCGACGAACCCCGATCGTCGACATCGCCTGAACGGACATTGAGCGTCCTTGGGTCTCATCAGCAGAGTCTACTCCGCAACGATACCCGGCGTCGGACGACGATTTGAGCGGCACCGAGGTCTGGGTTCGTTTGATTGCCGCTTTCCTTGTAATCGGCTGGGCAGAGAATGCCGCCGAACAGCATCGCAGACGACGTGCAGCACAACGGACTTGTCGCCCCCCCGATGCCGGGGTAAACACCCCACATTCAATTTGGATGGGGTAATGGCAAAACCAACAGCGCCCCCGCAATCCACGGCCGTGAGCGATAATCCTTCCTCTGAGCGGCGCTCTGATGGGAAGGCCGGCGAGGTCGCATCCGTCAGCGATAATGTCGCGCGTTTTTACGACGGATACGGCTGGGTGGACCAGGGAGGCGGCGAATCCGGTGAAGACCGGCACTTCCGACAGTTCCCGCCGGCTTATGCGCGATATACCGCGCAAAGCACTAAACGCACGCTTGCGCTCTTTAGGAACTGCCGGGGTTCCCTTCTTATTGTCGGTTGCGGCGACATGCCGGATAGCCACAAGCAGATCGCAGCAGGTTTTGACCACGTCACCTGTATGGACATATCGACCGTTGCGCTCGCCATCGCCGAGCGCAGGCTCGGACCCGGAGCATCGTACCTACGCGAATCTATAGTGGACACCACGCTCCCGGACAAACAGTTCGACGCGGTGTTCTGTGCACACACAATCTATCACATCGATAAAGCCGAGCAGGCGAAAGCAATCGTCCAACTGATGCGGGTAATGAAGCCGGGCGGTCGTGCCGTCATCGTGTACGCTAATCCGCGCTCGCCCGTAACGATCCCGGGGGAAATCCTGCGGTGGACAAAACGGCAGATGGGAACACGGCGCGATCCCCGCAGCGCACAGTCCTTGCTGTATTACCACGCGCATCCGCTGCGTTGGTGGCGCCGCTTCGCGACAGAGTACCAAGTCACCTTCCTGCCTTGGGAGGTGATAGGCAGCCGCCCCGCGAGGGCCCTCCTTCGAAGCGATAGATTGGCAGCCGGTTTTTTCAAATCTGCAGCCTGGTTGGAGACCAGAATTCCCCAGGTTTCCGTTCTACTATGGCAATACCCGATCGTCATATTGGACAAGATGGCCCCATTGCGGGGCGGTTGAGCGACGATTGGGCGATGTCGGACGCCCTCCTCTTACAGCGGTTCGCGACCCCGGCAGTTCGCAAATGTCGCCCGGGGGCGTATCGCCGTTCAGACCGGCTCTGATGTTGTCGGCAGCATCCGGCGCCCCGCCGACGAAGGAGCGTCCTTTGCCGACAGGGTATCTCGAGGCGCGCCGCTATGGCGACGGCGCTCGCTCTGCCACTGATCCTTACCGATCGTCCCTTGCACCTGCGGGTCACTGAAGCGTCGCCCCGGCGGTCCAGAGCAAGTACACGAAGCCAGCCGCTGCAGAAGCCGAGCGCGGCTGTTGGCAGTCTGGGAGTGAGCGTCGGAAACGACACAAACGTCGGTATAAAGACCGACGCGCCGACCAGGTCAGTCCGCCGGCAATGACGCCGGCCGGCGTCCCGCTCTGCGTGGCATCGACAGAACGCCGCCCCGCTGGAACACAATGACCACCCCGGAGAACGGATCCTCTCCCAATTGCTCCGCGGCCAGCGCCGCTGCTGAACATGCGGCTTTGCGGGCATCAACCGGTCGCGTCGCAACCAGCACCCGGGCCCCAGCCGGAATATTGATCATGCTGCACCCGCCGTGCTCCGAACCGCGCACAGCACCGCAGCCAACAACTTGCTGTCTGCCCCGGACATCACCCGCACGGACGGCTCGCAATCATTCCGATAATTATCTGATCCAAGCGAACGTTGCTGCCGCCAGTGACGGCCCTGATCGTTGTCCGAATAGGTGACGCCAAAGCCGATTTCCAATCTGGCGACCAGCTGTCGGCAGGGTGCAATCGACAGTCCGTAACCGCCCCGCTCCTATGCTCCTATACGGTGACCGCTGTCGACTCGAAGCGGAAATTCACGATGAACCTCGGCAAAACCTAATTGGTTGAGAGTGGGATGCGTCCGGAGCGCGGAATGCGTTGCTATTTCATAGACCCAAACGCGAGGGAGGCTGCCGCTGAGTGCCCGAGAGGTCGCAATCTCATCTCGATGTTAGGAATTGATCTGATGACGCGCCCGGCCGGAAACTCAGAAAGCGTTGATCAGGAGTCAATTCCGTATTACGGTGAAAGTGGACCCCTCCTTGATGAAGGGGAGTACTGAATGCGCGTGGCGGTTATCGGAGCCGGGGGTATTGGAGCACCGCTTGGCGCATCGCTAGCGCTCGGCGGATACGACGTTACTTTCCTTGCGCGCGGTAGTCATTTGGCCGCAATGCGCGCCAATGGACTGAAGATCGAGGGAGATCGTGGTGAAAGCTTGGTTTGGCCTGTCCAAGCGACCGACAATGTGGCGACTATCGGGCCTGTCGATCTCATACTGTTCTGCGTTAAACTTTGGGATGTTGAAAGCGCCGGTCACCAGATTACCCCACTCTTGGGGGACAATACAGCACTCATTCCCTTGCAGAACGGCATTGATGCCAGCGAACGACTCATCCCGATCCTCGGCGCCCGTCACGTGATGGGCGGTGTTGCCGTGCTCACTGGCTCCCTCGTCGCGCCGGGTGTCGTTCGGCAATCCGGTCGACACCACCGCATTATATTTGGAGAACTGGACGGGCGTATAACGCCACGCGCCGAGGGAATCCGCGATGCGTGCACGGCCGCGGGTATTGATACCGAATTGGTTGATGACATCCAGCGCGCCCGATGGGAGAAATTTATCGTGCTAGTGGCCGCGAGCGGAGTCTGCGCCGTCACGCGGCTGCCGATCGGCCCGCTACGTGACGATCCGGATATCGCGCCATTGTTCGAGGAATTGATGCGCGAAGTGCTCGCGGTTGGCGAGACTTGCGGCGTCCAGTTCTCCAAAGACGTACTAGAGCGCTGGCATGCACTCTTACGTGCTGTCCCCGCCGACTGGATTCCCTCCATGGCGGTTGACATACGCGCTGGTCGAAGGCTCGAGTTGCCATGGCTGGGTGGCAAATTGGTCGCATTAGCCGCCGCGCACGGGGTGAATGTGCCAGTCAATCGCGTCATCACCGCAGCCCTGAAGCCGTACGCGAACGGGGCACAGGCTTGACGCCGCCCCGGCGTGAATTGCTGCGTAAATCTCGATTCTCTAGCCGGGATATTGGCGCCCGGACGCCCTGCGGAGACCAGGAGCATGAATGTCTGCCACCGACGCCAAGCCGACTTTCGCACCGGACTGCTGCATCGCAGACACCGAGCTTGGATCAAGGGGTAAACTCTAGTGCAAAAATAT
>JASHVB010000492.1 GCA_030039695.1 Acetobacteraceae bacterium | reverse complement strand
GGACGCGGCTGCCGATATCGACGTAGCGCTTGGCAATGTAGCCGGTGGCGCGCGCATAGAGCGTTGCGGTATCGAATGCCTGGGTAGAGCCAGGCAGCTCGATCTCGCGCGGTGTGTCCACGGCGCTGAGAACCATCGTGCGCACCACGGGCACCGCATCGCGTTGTGCTGCCAGGGTAGTATCGGCAGATGCTTCGCGTTGTGCGAGCCGCTGGACGCCGAGGCCAACCAACAGTGCGAGCCCGGACACCGCGGCCAGCCCTAGCAGACCTCCACTACGGCGGCGACGGGGTTCCTGGTGAGGGTCAGGCGACTGCATGGGTTGCTCCGGCCCTTTTGGCAGCAGCTGCGTCTCTGAAGGCATTTCGTTCATGGATGCAGTTCCAGCTTCATCAGGTCTTCTGACAGCTCCACCGGGCGGCGATCGAATTTGCCGATGACCGAGTAGAGGTACGGGACGAACAAGAGGGTGGTGATCGTGCCGATCATCACGCCGCCAACCACCGCGCGGGCCAGCGCGGCGTTCGCCTCTTCGCCGGGACCGCCGATCGCCATCGGCAGCATGCCGACAATCATCGCAGCGGCGGTCATCAGCACCGGGCGCAAACGGGTCGTGCCGGCCGATAGTGCGGCTTCAAACGCGCTCATGCCGGCCTCGCGCTGCTCGCGCGCGAAGGTGACCAGCAGGATGGAGTTGGCCGAGGCGACGCCGATCGCCATGATCGCGCCCATCAGCGAGGGCACGTTGAACGTCGTGCCGGTGGCGAACAACAGCAAAATCAGCCCGCTGCCAGCACCGGGCAGCGCCAGCAGCACCGCGAGCGGGTCGAGGAAACTCTGATAATTGACCACCATCAGCGCGTAGACGAACACCGCGGCGAACAACAGGCCGACGGTCAAATTGCCGAACGCCTGGTTCATGCTGGCGATCTGGCCACGGATCACGATGTGGTCGGCGGGGCCAAGCTTGCCCTGCATCTGGCTCACCACGTGCTGGATCGCCCTCGCGACGCTGCCGAGGTCGCGGTCCTGCACGCTGGCGTACACGTCGTAAACCTCCTGAATATTCGAGTGGGTGTAGACCGACTGCACCGCCTCCCGCTTCGCCCTGGCCACGTTGCCGAGCAGGTCCGGCACCACCGCGTTGCCCGAGAGCGACGCGGCAATCGGCGTGTTGTCGAGCTGTCGCTTGTTCGAGATCCGGTATTCCGGCGTCTGCACCGCGAAAAAGTAGGGAATGCCGTTTTTCGGATCGGACCAGAAATTGGGAGAAACCTGTTCTGACGAGCTCAGGCTGATATTCATGTTGTTGGCGATCTGGCTGATGTTCAGGCCAAGCTCTTGCGCGCGGGTGCGGTCGATCGCGTAGAACAGCTCCGGCGCGTTCAGTTCCTGCTGGACGTGGCTGTCGACGATGCCCGGGATGTTGGCGAGGCGCTTTGCCAGCTGTGCGGCGATCTTTTCGTTGGCGGCGCGATCGCGGCCGACAACCTGCACGTCGATCTGGGAGGGCACGCCGAAGTTCAACACCTGGGTGGCGAGGTCGGCGGGCTGGAAGTAGAACAGCACATCGGGGAAGGCGACGGCCAATTCCCGCCGCAGCTTCTTGATGTAGCCGGCGGTGGGCGCGTGGCCGTCGTTCAGTTGGATCAGGATCTGGCCGTCATTCGCGCCGATCGTGCTGCCATCGGTGTAGGCGAGGTTGTACACCCGCTGTGGCAGGCCGATATTGTCGAGCACGAGGCCGAGGTCTTTGGGCGGGATCTGCCGGCGGATATTGTCCTCGACGGCATGAAAGATCTGTTCGGTGGTTTCTACGCGGGTGCGTGCCGGCGCACGAACATGCAGTTCGATCAGTCCGGCATCGATGGTGGGGAAGAAATCGGAGCCCACGAACATGGCAACCACCAGCGCCCCGGCCACCACGGATCCCGCGACCAGCGGTGTGAGCACGCGGCGGCGTAGAATGCCCGTAAGCAGCCAGGCGTAGAAGCTACGAAACTGGTCGAAGCGCCGGTTGAACCGGTCATGAAACCGGGCGAGCCAGTTCTTCGGTCCGCGGTAGCCACGCTCCCCGCGCAGCAGCAGGCGAATGATAATCGGCGTCAAAGTGCGCGAGATCGCGTAGGACGCCAGCATGGCGAACACCACCGCCATCGCGAGCGGGGTGAACAGGTATCTCGAGGCCCCCTGCAGGAAGAAGACGGAGACGAACACGCAGCAGATGGCGAGCGTCGAAATCAACGTTGGTACCGCGATCCCGGCCGCACCTTCCAGCACGGCGCGATCGAATTGGTTCCCCTCCTCGAGCAGTCGGTGCGTGTTCTCAATCGTGACGGTCGAGTCGTCGACCAGGATGCCGATGGCCAGCGCCAGGCCCCCGAGCGTCATGGTATTGATGGTTTCACCCAAGGCGGCGAGCACCGCGATCGAGGTCAGGATCGACAGTGGAATGGAGACCATCACGATGAGGGTGGAGCGCCACGAGCCCAGGAACAGCAGGATCATCAACGCCGTCAGGCCGGCTGCGATCGCGCCCTCGCGCAGCACGCTGGCGATCGACTGCTGAACGAATACCGACTGGTCAAACAGCAGATGGATCTGCATGCCCGGGGGCGCGGCTCTCCGGATGGCCGGCAAAGCGGCTTTCACCCGGTTCACGACATCGAGCGTTGAGGCGTCGCCGTTCTTGATGATGGTGAGCAGGACCGCGCGCTTGCCGTCAGCGTGCACGATGTTCTGCTGCACCGCCCATTCGTCGGCCACGTGCGCCACATCGGAGAGGTAGACCGTTCTCGGACCGACTTGCTTGATCGGCAGGCGATTGAGCGCCTGGACGGTGAGCGGCATGGCGTTCACACGCACGATGAACTGCTGCTTGCCCATCTTCGCGTCGCCGGAGGGCAGGGTGAGGCTCTGGGCGTTGACCGCGTTCACCACGTCGTCCGGCGTGATGCCGCGCGCGCGCAGCGCGTCCGGATCGAGGCTGACCATGATCTGGCGGTACTTGCCGCCATACGGCGTGGGCAGCGTGATGCCGGGAATCGGCGCCAGCTGTTGGCGGATTTGATAGAGCCCGTAGTCGTAGAGCTGCTGCTCGTTGAGCGTCTTCGAGCTCAACGAAAGCTGGAGCACCGGCACCGAAGAGGCGTTGTATTGAACGATGATCGGCGGCTCGATGCCGGTCGGCATCAGAGCGCGGATCGCGTTGGTTGCTGAAACGATTTGCGCGATGGCGAGGTCGATGTTGACGCCCGGCTGGAAGTAGATCTTTTGCACCGCGATCCCTTCCAGGGTCTGGCTTTCCATGTTGCGGATATCGTTGACGCTGGAGCTGATCGAGAACTCGCTATAGGTGGTGACACGCTGTTCCATCTCCTGAGGTGACAGCCCGGTGTACTGCCAGATCACCGAGACCACGGGGATGTTGATATTCGGGAAAATGTCCTTGGGCGTGACCAGAATGGCGCTGACGCCTAGGAACAGCATCAGCCCGGCAAGCACATAAAACGTGTGCGGAAACCTCAGCGCGAAGCGGACGATTCCCATTGGGACACTCTCCAGAAAAATACGGCAATGCGTGCCGCCTGACTGAGTTCGGGGTGGTGCGTCGTGTTTCTGACTTGAGTTGTTGCGCGGCCGCCGCCTTCACCCTCGCTTCATGCGAAGTTTGGAAGGCCACGAACCTCGTCGGTGCGAGCGCAAACTGGTTAGCGGCCAGTGATCAGGCCGGAGGATCGACCACGCCGGTGAAGGCCATGAGAACTAAACACACAATTTTCCCCTCCTACAGGTTGATCATGCCGTAGCCATTGCTACGACATTCATATGGGGTCGTTCTGGGAACAAAGAGGGGAACGTCTCGCACCAGGGGGAGACGTGTTCAG
>JASHVB010000491.1 GCA_030039695.1 Acetobacteraceae bacterium | reverse complement strand
GCTCTTCTCACCGGAGCCGCGCGCGAGGGCGAGCAAGGCATTCCAGTCCATCGTGTCGAGCTTCACGTCAAAGCCGGCGGCATCCATGTCCGATTTCACCAGCTCGTTCATCGGCAGCGGCTGCATCTGGCCGGAGCCAGAGGTGGAGATCGCCAGCGTCACCTTGCAGGGCAGGCAACCCGCCTCCTTCAGCAGCTCGTGCGCCTTTTTCGGATCGTATTTGTAGAGGATCGGGTGGCCATAATAAGCCGTGGACGGCGGCACACTCGAATAGCCTTCGAGCATCAGCCCGTCGAGCAAGTCCTTCATGTCGTCCCGGTTGATCGCATAGTCGGCGGCCTGGCGCACACGTATGTCCTTGAACGGGCCGTGCGCGAAATTGAGCTGGTAGCTCCAGTTGTGCGGATAGGTGTTGGTGACGATCTGCATGCCGGCGGCTTTCAGCCGCGGGATGGCGTCAGGGGCAGGCGCCTCGATCCAGTTTACCTGCCCGGACAGCAGCGCGGCGGTGCGCGTCGCTGCCTCCGGCATTGGGATCAGAATCAGCCGGTCCTGCTTCGGTACGCGCTCGGGGTTCCAGTAGTCCTTGTTCGGCACCATGACCATGCGCTGATGCGGCACCTCGCTTTCGAAGCGATAGGGACCGGTGCCGGACGGATGCACCATATAATCCGCCCATTTGTAATGCAGCTCCTTGGCCCGGCAGGGGCTGATCATCATCACGTAGCTGATTTCGTACGGAAACAGAGAGTCCGCGACTTTGGTACGGATCGCGATGGTGTGGTCGCCGATCTTGTCGATCGAGGCGAAGTTGCCGAGATAGGGCGAGGTCTGGGCCAGCTCGGCCGGGTCGAACTGCGGCGCGTTCTTGTCGGTGAGGCGCTGCAGATTCCACACCACGTCATCGGCGGTGAAGGGGCAGCCGTCGTGCCATTTCACGCCCTGGCGCAGGTGGAAGATCCAACGGGTATGATCGTTTGGATCGATCTCCCACGATGTGGCAAGACCGGGGATCAGGCCGGTCGGCTTGGTCGCGCTGGAGAGGTCCCACAATACCAGCGAGTCATAAAGGTTGTAGCCCACGAAACGATAGCCTTCGAAACCCTGATCCGGGTTGCCGGTGGTGATCGGCAGGTCGCCCGCGGTCATGCCGATCACCAGCGTGCCGCCGCCGGCAGCCTGCGCCGCCGCCGAGACGGCGGTTGCCACCAGGGCGCCGGCGGCGAGCCGGGTGAGAAGGCTGGTCAAGTTGGAAGCACGCATCATCAGCCTTTCCTGTTAGCCGTCACGGCGCGACGGTGATCGGGGTGAGGTCCTGGAACCAGCTCTGCGCCTGCACGAAGCCATGCACCTTCGGCGACATCGCGCGCGGGTTCAGGTCATGCACCACGAAGATCATGATCGCTTGTTCGCCCTCGAATTCGTGCAGCCTCCTCAGCAGCACGAGTTGCTTCGACGGATCGAATTCGTGAAAGATCGCGTCGATCAATTGCTCCGCGGTTGGATCCGTGTAATGCCCCCAGTTGGCGCCGTTCGGTGCCCAATAGGCTTTGCCGGCGAGCTTGATGACGGCGCTGACCGGGTCGAGCAGGCCGCGTGAGAAATTCAGGCCGTCAAGATTAGGATATTTGTCGGCACCGGCGCGGTACACGTTGAGCAGCGTGTTCCAGTCCATCACGTCGAGATGCACCTTAAAGCCCACGGCTTCGAGCTGCGACTTCACCAGCTCGTTCATCGGCAGCGGCTGCATCTGACCGGAGCCGGAGGTGGAGATCGCAAATGTCACGTCGCAGGGCAGGCAGCCGGCCTGCTGCAACAGTGCATGCGCCTTATTCGGATCGTAACGATAGGACATCTGCTTGCCGTAATAGGGCATGCTCGGCGGCACGACGTTGTATTCCGGAATGGCGGTTCCGCCGAGCAAATCCACCACGTCGTGGCGATTGATGGCGAAGTTCGCCGCCTCACGCACGCGGATATCGCGGAACGGGCCGTGAGTGAAATTCAGCATGTAGGGCCAGTCATGCGGGTAGACGTTGGTGACGATCCGCATGCCCGCGGCCTTCAGGCGCGGGATGGCGTCGGGCGACGGCGCCTCGATCCAGTTCACCTGCCCGGAGAGCAACGCGGCGGTGCGCGTCGCCGCCTCCGGCATCGGGATCAGGATCAGCCGATCCTGCTTCGGGATACGGTTCTTGTCCCAGTAGTTGGCGTTTGGCACCAGCACCAGGCGCTGATGCGGCACTTCGCTTTCGAATCGGTAGGGCCCGGTGCCGGCGGGGTGCATCGCGTACTGCGCCCAGTCGTAATGCAGTTCCTTCGCCCGGCATGGGCTGACCATGAACACGTAGCTCATGTCATAGGGGAACAGCGCTTCGACGAAATTGGTGGTTATCGCGATGGTGTAGTCGTCGATCTTCTCGACCGACTCGACATTGGTCAGCCAGGTGCGGGTGAAGACGAATTGCTGCGGGGAGAAGTCGGGCGCCGTCTGGTCGTTCCTGATATGGAAATTCCACAACACGGTGTCGGCGTCGAACTTGCAGCCGTCGTGGAAGGTGACGCCGTGACGGAGATGGAAGATCCAACGGTTGTGGCTGTTGGGATCGATTTCCCAGCTCGTTGCGAGGCCGGGCCGGACCCCGGAGGGTTTATCGCCCTGCGACAGGTCCCACATGATCAGCGAGTCGTAGAGATTGTAGCCGACGAAGCGGTAGCCCTCGAACCCCTGGTCCGGGTTGCCGGAGGTGACGGGGAGATCACCGGCGGTCATGCCGACGATCAGCGTGCCGCCGGTAGCTGGGGCGGCGATCGCGGGATCGATGAGCAGAGCGAACGCGGCGACGGCGCACCACGCGGCCAGTCCGATGACCGCGACGCGGGTGGCCGGCCACATCGCGCTGCCACGCAAGAAGCGAGGGAAGGAAGACAGAAGGGACAACGGCATGGCAGGTCCTGGCGGCGACCTTTTGCTGCACTGCAACACGCATGCCAGCCTACTGCTCGTCCAAATTGTGGAGGTTCCCACCAGGAAAAGCCTAGAGACTAGGCAATTGCGGATGATTTAGGCCAAACAGCCGGCGATCGCCGGACGCCGGTGCGTGTCATTTCGCCGCATGCGCCAGGAGCGCAGCGCGATGGCACGGCCGTGGCGCGCAGCAGCCAACGCCACGAGCCCGCGCTCCAACCAAGACGGCGCGGCAGCGCGCGATCTCGATTTCCGCCGTGCCAGACGAGGACCGACCCCGGTGCGGCGGCGCACCGCAATGCGGTAATCTCGCTCTGCTATCTCGGGTCTTTCGGCTCAGCCATCTCCGACCGCCGCTACGCTCGACGGCGCGCAACGGGGTGCTTAATCAGATCTGCCGAGATCGGCGCTGCGCCGATTCCGGCCAGGCTCGAGGCGGACCCGGGTGATGTTTTGGCGGGCGCATATCAGCCGAACGTCGGCTCCCGCGGCTTCTGCGAGAAGTCCAGCCCGTCGAGCATCGGATAGGCTTCGGCGTCCCGCTGCTGCAAGGGTTGGAGCCCGAAGCGCGCCGCGATGAAGGCGAGCACGGACGTGGTGTCGCCGACTTTGTGGTCCACATGGCCGCGCCGCGCGAAGGGGCTGATCAACAGGGCCGGCATGCGGGTGCCGCACCCATAGCCGTCCCGGCGCGGCGGGGAGACATGGTCCCAGAAGCCGCCGCCTTCATCGTAGGTGATGATCACCGCCGTGCGGCTCCACGCGGAGCTGTTCCCAAGCGCCCTCAGGAGGCCCGTAACCCAGATCTGGCCCCAGCTTGGTGCCGACTCCGCGGGGTGCTCATCGTGGATGCCGGTCGCCTTGATGAAACTCACCTGCGGCAAATTTCCGCGTCTCAGGTCCTCCCTGAAATCCTCGGCGTCGCGAATGTGTCCCGCCCGCACATTCGCCTGCCAGCTCGGATAGTACTGGAACGGATTGTGGTGCGGCACATAGAGATTGGGAGTCTCGATCACCGCCGAGCCGTCCCCGGAGCCGAAAGCAGTCTTCAGCGCCCACGGCTTCACGCTGTTCCAGTTCTCATTGTACCAGGCCCAGGAAATGTTCGCCGCGTTCAGCCGGTCGCCGATCGAGGGGTAGGTTTGCTGCTCCGGCGGCGGAGCGATCTTGAGATGGCTCTCACCGACCTCCGTGGGGCCGTTGAGCGGCGGCAGATCGTTGATGAGGATGCCGTCTTTGTCATAGGGCAGATCGACGAGTGTCGGCGTCTGGCTGACCCGGAGCCGCGCTGGCGCCTCTTGCCATACTGCGCTGCGCGCCGCCGCGAGATAGAGAGCGTTGCCGGTCGAGCCGCCTGACATCGCCTGGAAGAAATTGTCGAACAGGACGTACTCGTCGGCGAGGGCGTGGTAGTGGGGAATGTCATCGCGGGTATAGAAGCCCAGCACGGCGCCAGACGGTTTTGAGAGATCGAAGCTCAGGCGGACAGGGTCGATATCGGAGAGCGCCGCAGGATGCGCATTCTGCACGACGAGTGCCAGGGAGACGAACCGGTCCATTCGTCCGCCGTTGATCTGCGCGAACATGCGGAAGAAATTATGCGCTGGGTCCCACGTCACGTTGTCCGTGGCCGGGACGTAGGGGGCGAGGTGGAAGGGTCGGTTTTCCAGGATCGCAGGGTAAAAGCCCGCGATGTCCTGGGGAACCGGCAGATAATTGTAGGGAATGCCAGCGGGGTTTTTCTGCAGGCCAGTGAAGCGCGCGTCAATCTTGCCTTCGGCGTTGAGCAGATTGGCGACAGTCGAGGTCCCGTGCGGATTGCGGTACGCCCCGAAATAATGATCGAAGCTGCGGTTCTCCTGGTAGATGACGACGATGTGATTGATGTTCTGGCGCAGCCGTTGGATGTCGGCTGACGGTTGGTCGGCGGCCAAGCCCCGCCTCGGGAGCCAAAGCATCGGCGCGGCGGCGCTGCCGGCAGCCAAGGTTTTCAGGAACGTCCGCCGATCTTGCTGCATCCTGTCCCAGGACCTCTTCCGGCAAGTGCCAACGCGCTGCCGCAGACCACACAGAACCGGCCGTTCAGGGAGCCTCTGACAGGACGGCTTGTCGAAGAGGATAGACAGTCGACTCGCATTGGGCGGCGTCGGATCGCGGCGACAAAGAGCTTATCCACACCAACCTCGGGACTTCAACGAACAAAGGTTGACGGTCTCATGACTGTTGGCGCGGTGCCTGGGCTCTCATCGCGCTCGCTCCGGCGGCGGTGCCGCTGACCGATACGGGCCAGAAACGGCCACCGACGCTCTGTCGGCGACGTCGAGCACCCTGTCAGCAGCTTGGGATTGTTGGCCGGTTTGAATTCGCCGACTCGATCCGGCGCATCGCACGGGAGCGCTCCACCACGCTTGCCGACCAAAGCGCCTGTTCCGGCGGCGCTCGAAGGCCGAGATCGAGGCCGCCTTCGAGGCGGCTCACGCGGCCGTCGTGTCGATCGCGTCCGCTGACGAAGCCAAAAAAAGCGCTCGCCGGGGCGTCGGCCCAACAGAACGCGACACCAGGACCGTCGTGCGCCTTGCCCGGTTCGGAGCATCTGCCGACAGCACCACAGTCGGACCGCGTCAGACGCTCGCCGTTGCCCACGAACCTACAACGACATGGTCCGTCGAGCGTACGCCGCCTTCCATACTTTTGCGCGGTCCATATCGAAGACCAGCTCCGGCGATTCCGACACGGTCACCCAGGCGCCCAGTGACAGCTCGGATTCAAGCTGGTTCGGCCCCCAGCCGGCATAACCCAGCATAAACAAGTACTTGCGGGGGCCGTGCCCGGCAGCGATATCTCGTAATACCAGGCGCGGCGAGGTAACCGCCAAGTGGTCATCCAGCACGAGCGTTGCTGAGGGGTGATAGTCTTTGGTGTGGACGACAAATCCCACCGACG
>JASHVB010000490.1 GCA_030039695.1 Acetobacteraceae bacterium | reverse complement strand
GGTTCTGGCGCACTTTTGGTGGTGGTATCGGGCTGCTTCGCCGCTAATCTTCTGATCTGGCTGAGAAATCCAGGTCGATCGCCCGGACGGCGGTGAATGTTCTCGGGTAGGCCTCGAGAGAGGGAAGTCCTCGCCGAATCAAGACTTACCGCTGTCGTTGGTACAGTGCCTCCACCAAAAGTGCGCCAGAACCCCTTTAACGGCAGCACCAGTCCGAACCACCGAAATTCTCCGCTTACGAAGCAATGCGACACCCGCGTCCTGGGAATGGCGACCGGCCTTCTGGAGAACCCTCAATGAACCGAACTGCGATTGCCCGGGCGCTCAGCGCGCCTCTCGCCGGCTGCGCGACGCACTGACCGCTGCGGCCGAGCCCTGCGACCTCCATGCGGAAGACGGGACGCGGCTCGCGTCGATCGTCCACCATCCCAGGATTAAGGGTTCGTGGCCCGGGATGTTCTGCTCGGCACTTACCACGCTCGACAAGCCGTCGGGCTGGCATCGATACAAGACGTTTCGCGGTGCACTGGCTCTGGTCCAGAAGAAGATCGCGCTGGCGCACACGCGACGCCGGCAGCAGCCAAGGCATCGACGACAAGTTGTCTCAAGCGCTCAGCGGCGGTCATGTGGTCTACAAACTCCGTCTAGTGCGGCACAAACAGTTGGTTTTGACGCCGCAATATCACCTGGTGCCCTGATGGTGATCAGTGCGCCATCGGCGCGGCCCCGCCCAGCTTCACCCTGCGCAGGCCAAGCGCCAGCGGCACAGCGGCCAGCGAAAGCAGCATCAGAACCCAGAACACATCCATGTAGCCCAGCAACGAAGCTTGCGTCTGGATCTGCTGGCCGATCCAATCGATCGCCTGCCCTTGCGCCTGGACCAGCGAACTCCCCTGCGCGACGAAATAGTCCGTCACCTGATGCAGTGTTTGCTGATACTGGATACTCGACGGAATCGTATTCTGCACCAGCCGGCTTTGATGGAATTGCTCACGGCGCGCCAATACGTTGGAAACCAGCGAGATGCCGATCGAGCCGCCGATATTGCGCGCCGCATTGATCAGGGCCGAGGCTTGGCCGGTCTTGTCGGGTGGGATGCCATCATAGGACGCGGCGGTGATCGAGACGAAGATCAGCGGGAACCCGAGCCCAAACAGCATCCGCGAGCGGGCCATGAACCAAAAGCCGAGATCGCCATAAACGTTGGTCAAGATGTACATCGACATCGCGATGATCACGGCTCCGGCGGCGATCAGGTATCTCGGCTGGATTTTGCCCACCAGTCGGCCGGCGACAAACATCATGGCCATCGTGACCATTCCGCCGGGCGAGATCATGACACCGGCCCAGGTCGCTGTGTAGCCGAAATCCTCCTGTGCTAGCTGGGGAAGGAGCTGGGTGGTGGAGAGCAGGATAGCTCCGATCGCCAGCATGACCAAAAAGCAGACTCCGAACTGGCGTGTCGCCACCATCCGAACATTGATTGCCGGATCACGGCGGGTCATCTCCCACGCAATCATCAGCGCGAACGTAAGCCCGCAGACGCTCGCGACAGCGGCGATAAAGGGCGAGCTGAACCAGTCGTCCTCGAGCCCGCGATCGAGCAGCAGTTCCAGCGTTCCAAGAAACGTCGCGCCCAGGACGAAGCCGACAACGTCGAACCTGCCCTTCTGTTGACGCCACTCCCTGTGCTCCTCGACCGCGGCCGCGGAGTCGCGCACGACCAGGGCGATCAGCCCCATTGCAATTACACCGACCGGTCCATTGATGAGAAAGCACCAGTGCCAGGACGCATTGTCCGACAGCCAGCCGCCCAATGTCGGTCCGACCACCGGAGCCACCACGACGGCAACCCCGAACAATGCGAAGGCCTGGCCCCGTTTGCTCGGCGGGAACGCGTCCACCAGGATCGACGTCGCGGCCGGCACCATGCCGCCGCCCCCAAGGCCCTGCATGACGCGGAACAGCAGCAGCGTCTGCAGATTCCAGGCCACGCCGCATAGCACTGAGCTCGCCGTGAACAACGCCAGCGAGATCAGGAAGAAGCGCTTGCGGCCCAACATTTTGGCTAGGAACGCACTGGCCGTCAAAATGATTGCGTTGGAGACGAGATAGGTCGTCACGACCCACGACGCCTCGTCCTCGCTGACACCCAAGCCCCCCGCGATGTAACGCAGCGCGACATTGGCGATGGTGGTGTCGAGGACCTCCATGAAGGTGGCAAGTGCCACCAGCACGGCGATCAGCCACTGATTGGGCCCGGCGCCGCCCGTGGCGGCAGCGGGACGCGGCTGGCTCCGACCGGTGCTCATAGCCAGCTCCTCAGCCGCTCATAAAGCGACGGCTTCGGATTGACCCGCACAGTCGCATCCACCGACATGCCGGGGCCGAGCGCCACGTCGGTCGGCGGATTGTCGATGATGATCTTGACCGGCACGCGCTGTACGATCTTCACCCAGTTGCCGGTCGCGTCCTCAGCCGGCAGCAATGAGAACGCGGTGCCGGAGCCACGCTGAACGCTGGCGACGTGGCCGTGGAAGGTGTGCTCCGGATAGGCGTCTATACGGATTGTCGCGTTCTGCTCGGGCCGCAAGGCGTCAAGCTGGGTCTCCTTGAAGTTCGCGGCGACCCAGATCTTGTCTGGCACGAACATCGTCAGGTCGGTGCCGGCCTGTACGTATTCGCCAACTGAGGCTGAGAGTTGCACGACGTGCCCGGGCTGGGCGGCGGTGACGATCGTGTAGGAGAGATTGAGCCTGGCCTGGTCGCGCTGAGCTTCCGCCTGCTTGAGGTCCGCCTGGTCGGCGGCACGCTGCGCCTTCAGCGCGGCAAGCTGGCGCGCCGCCGCCATGACCGCCGCCTGCGCGCTCTTCAGAGTCGCCTGCTGTTGTCGAAGCTGCGACCCATATTGCTGGGCGTCCTGCATAGTGCCCCAGCCGTCCCGGGCCAATATTTCGTAACGGGCAGCCTGCTGCTGCGCGAACGTGAGGCTGGCCTGCGCCTGCGCCACCTGCGCCACATTCTGGGCCACCTGAGCCTGCTGGACGGCCATCTGCGCATCGATGTTCTCGATGTTGGACTGCGCCACTGCCACCTGCGCCTGTGCTTGCTCTAGCGCGATCTGGTACTCGCGGTCGTCGATGCGAGCGATCACGCCGCCGGACGGAACGTCTTGGTTGTCGGTGACCGGGACGGACGTGATGTACCCGGACACCTCGGGGGCGATGGCGAATTGGCGCGCTGCAATGAACGCGTCGTCGGTCGTCTCGAAATGGCTGGCGTTGTCCCAGCAAAGATAGCCGCCCAGGAGCGCCGTGCTGGCGACAAGCGCTCCGATCAAGGAGCCAAACGGATAGCGTCGCAGGAACCGAGGACGGGACTCGTCCTCGTCGGGAGGGATCGATGCGTTGTGCTGATCTTTTTGCGAGGGCGACAATTCCGTGACGCGTCCCTCTGCAGGCGGGCGCAATGGCGGCACCGGTGCGCGAAGGCGGACCGGTGCTTCGCTGGCGTCTCCGGGCAATGAGGCAGACGAAACCTGACCCGACGCCGGGCGCGCGACATCCAGCGTCGATCGGTCGATGTGATCCAACTCGTCCAGTGCCATGACGCGCACTCCTCTACCGGTTTACCAAACTAGACCGTCTAGTCTCGACACGGGATATGGATTTCCGAGGTGGGCGCGTCTATATTGAACTGGACCGTCTAGTATGGTTTTCGGGCATAGCTGGCCCGCACAATCTGCATGAAAGGCTCACCGGGTGCATCCTTTCGTCCAATCATCGAGCCCCCCAAGGACCGACAGGGCTGCGCGGATCATCGCCGCCGCGCGTGAGGCGTTCCTCGAACACGGCTATGACGGCGTCAGCATGGACGAAGTGGCGAAGCGTGCCGGCGTGGCGAAGCAGACCGTCTACACCCACTATGCCAGCAAGGACGCCTTGTTCCTCGCCGTCACCGAGAACGTGCAGGGCCGCGTACTCTCGGCAGTGGCACCGAACGGGTCGCTGGCCATCCGCGATCGGCTGCGATGGATCGCGTCGCAGCTCCTCGGGCTGATGCTCGACCCTTCGGTCCTGTCACTCTTGCGAATTACCCTGGCGGCTTCTCACCGCTTTCCCACGCTGGGGCCCTCGATCTATGGAACGCTCATGAAAAAAAGGCATGCGGTTATTGCCGACATGATCGAAGAGGCCGTCAAAGACGGCACTCTACTCGTCGACGATGCGTCTGCTGCAACTGAGCAATTCCTTGCTCTCGCCAGAGGCGAACTACACGTTCATTGCCTTTTCGATTCCAGCTTCCGCCCCTCGCGCGAGCAGGTCGAACGGCAGCTCGACGCCGCCATCGATTGCTTCATGGCCCGATATGGCGCGCCGGGAGCATTATCAGATTAGAGAGTGATGGCTTGAAGGCCTGCCCAAAAAGGGTCTCGAAAACCATAGGGTCGACCGCCCGGCCGCAGCTAACGACCCACTGGCGCACCGCAGCTGCGGGGTGCTTATCGAGGAGCTGGTTGGCGAAGGCTATGTTGGTCTGATGCGCGCCGCATGCCACTACAATCCTGCCTGCGGCGCAAGGTTTACCACTTACTCGACCGGGCGCGTGCAATCTGCCATCCAGCAAAGTCTTCTTCGTGCCTCGTCTTTAACTCAGGCGGACGTGACCGAGTGAGCGATTTCCTCGATGACGCGTTACGGATGCGGGACGACGACCGCATCCAGGCGAAGTCGCAGATCAAGGTCGCAGCTGCGATGCTGCGGGGCTACACCGACGACTCTCTGGCAAACGGGCAACAAGCGGCGCCCACGTCAATCACGCGCGGACTCGCTTCATGGCAGACCCGCAAAGTCAAGGAACTCAACGACGCTTCGCTGGACTCTCCAATTCGGCTCCGGGATTGCGCGAGCAAGGCGCGTCTGAGTATCAGCTATTTCTCGCGCGCCTTCAAAGTGACGTTCGGCTCGACGGCATGCCATTATATCCGCCGCCGTCGTATTGAGTGCGCACAGCGAATCATGCTGCTGTCGAAGGAACCGCTATCGCAAATAGCGCTTGCCTGCGGGTTCACTGATCAGGCGCATTATTGCAGGGTGTTTCGCGATACGGTGGGTCTGAGCCCCAACGCGTGACGCCGCCGTAACATGCACCCGGCGGCCGACGAATGACGGCGCCGCTATCTCGGGGCTTTGCCGGTTGCGGCAGCGGCGTCATTGCCAAATACCTGCGACTTGCCCCGTGTTTTGGTTCAGGTCTCGGCAGCGATCGTCAACATCAGCGCGGGAAAGGTTCTCACCTCGGACAGCAGAACCATGGTCGCGCAGACCCGCGGCGCCATCGCCGGGGCGCTGGCCGCGAACGTCGTCTGCGGTGACCCATGGCCCCCTCCTCTCCAATCGGGCGCCTAGTGACCGCCCGTGTAGACCAGCCCCGTGAAGAGCGCCGGCGTGGTTAGGAACTGGCCCCCTATTGTTCGTGCTTCAGCGAAGGTTGCCTGGGCCCAAACCGCAGCCTGCCAAGGTTGCTCGCCAAGCCGGCTGCGACGGCGGAACAGGCGCAAGGTCCCCGCGTGCGAAAACCGCTTCCGCGCGCGAAGACCACCGCTGGCTGATCGGTACGAGTGGTCTGCAGCGCCGGACGCCGCCGTCGCCCGTCGATCGACGGCCGGCGCGCATGGCTCTCATCCCCTGACGAAGGCTAGGAGATCCTCGTTGATCACGTCGGCGTGGGTCGTGAGCATGCCGTGCGGGAAGCCCGGGTAGATTTTCAGCGAGGCATGCTTGAGGAGCTTAACCGACAGCAAGGCAGCGTCCTTGTAGGGGACGATCTGGTCGTCATCGCCGTGCATGACCAGAGTCGGGACCTCAATGGTTTTTAGATCTTCTGTGAAGTCGGTCTCTGAGAACACCTTGATGCCGTCGTAGTGAGCCTTGGCGCCGCCAATCATGCCCTGGCGCCACCAGTTCCCGATTATGCCCTCTGAGGGTTTGACCCCCGGTCGGTTGAATCCGTAGAACGGACCGGACGCGACATCACGGTAGAACTGGGCGCGGTTGGCAGCGAGGCTCTTGCGCAGCCCGTCAAAAACCTCGATCGGCAGCCCGGCGGGATTGTTCGCTGTTTTTACCATGATCGGCGGTACGGCTGACATCAACACCGCTTTTGCGACCCTGCCTTCGCCGTGGCGTGCGACATAGCGGGCAACTTCGCCGCCGCCGGTGGAGTGCCCGATATGGACGGCGTTGCGGAGATCGAGATGGTCGACCACAGCGGCCGCGTCGGCTGCGTAGTGGTCCATATCGTGGCCGTCCGATACCTGGCTCGATCGTCCGTGGCCGCGACGATCGAAACCGACGACACGATAGCCGTGCTGTACGAAGAACAACATCTGGGCGTCCCAGTCATCGGAGCTGAGCGGCCACCCGTGATGGAAGACGATGGGTTGGCCGTGGCCCCAGTCCTTGTAGAAGATCTGAACGCCGTCCTTGGTGGTGATCGTGCTCATGGTACTGGTTCCTGACCGATTGAACGTTGGCGTCAAGGGAGTCGAAAGATCTCGCGGGAACGCGGTCGCAGCTTGTCAGGAGTTGGCGCCAGCAGCGCGTAACTCATACGGTGGGGGTCCCATTCCCTGCTGTGAACCCTCCAAGGGGATGGCACACGGAACCTGGAACTGATTGTCAAAACATCGCCATTTTGCTGAATCACGCAGCCATATGGTGCAGACCCGACCTTCGAGAGCCCTCGCTGCGACAGCTGGCGAGGCATTTCTCTCCGCTGGTCACGTTGGACTGACCGTCGGAATCGCAGGGGGCTAGATGGTGGGTCGGAAATAACTTGCTGTCGACGCTGCCACGACAACCGTGGTGCATCTTCGAACCGTCCATTGCGAGATATGTCATATCACCTGCAATCAAGCGATAAGCATCGGGGGAGCGGTTGGTTTGTCTATCTGTTGGGTGGGCCCAAGCCAGTTGGGGTGCGTGTCATTAACTCGCCTCTTTGCCACAAGGCGGTCAGCTGCTCGGCGGGATTGCCGAGGTTTGGACACCGACTATTCAGCGCAACCCGCCACACATCCTCAGTTCACGGTGCCTGGCGTCCAATTCCCACTGGCGTGCCTCATGGACCTATGGGCCCGTGGCATGCTTCCAAATCCCGGACGCGCGCTAGGTCGGTTGATGCGATTTGAACCACACGCAGATTGCCTGTCTGCCCTTGCTGTGGAACGTGGATTTACAATGGACAAGGAGCGGAGTTCTCTCGAAATCATGGAATTGCCGGCCTGAGAAGGGGTTCTCTGCTTTGCCGTTGGAGCTCCGACACCCTCTGCGGCGCGGTCAGGACAAATTCGGTCCAAACGCAACAGTCATTGACAATTTCCTGGACGGGTTGGGGCAGTATTTGGTGGTGACTGGTTTCCGGACAGGGACACAGTGATCAAATGTCGCTCCACTATTCTGGACCCCACTTTGGCTTTCCGGACGGCGACGCTCGCTTGGATTTGACGGACCTTTATGCGTTTCCCAAGCCCGGCGATGCCACCAGGTCGATCCTGATCATGGACGTTCATCCCTCGTTCAGCTTCGATCCGCCTGGACCGACCACCTCGGTTCCCTTTGCTCCGGACGCGATCAATGAGTTGCGTGTCGACACCGACGGCGACAACAAGGCGGATTTGACGTACCGGGTCGGTTTCTCGCCTTTTACCTCGGACGGGCAGGCGGCAACGGTTCACTCGATTGCAGGCCCGCATACCGCAGCGGCTGAGGGCGGTGGCGGATTGCTCATCCAAAACGCGCCGGTCTCGTTGGACCTGGACGCGCAAGTCACGGAAGGAGCCGGCCATCGCCTCTTCGCCGGGTGGCGGAGTGAGCCATTTTTCTTCGATCCGGTCGGAAGCCTGCTCAGGTTCCAACTTCGAAGCAGAATCGTCAATTTCAGAATGCAACGTCGCATACCAAACGCGGAGAACGGCGCCGTCTCCGGAGCTGTGTAGCGCACTAGCGCCGCGGAACTCGGCGTCGTGCACTCGTTCGACCAGGGTCCGAAAGCGATGCTCGATCAGTTCTATAGACTGGGCGATCTCGACACCACGTTCGCCCGATTCGCGGCCGATGCCCCGGCGGCCAAGCAGGCCGATGCGAAACTGAAAGCCGCAAGGCGTGATCTCGCGCAGACCGAACTCGGTCTGCAGTACTGCGACATCGACGGCGTCGTCACGCGGCGCAACGTCAATCCTGGCGGCTAGGTTCAGGTCGGCCGGAACCTGATGGCGTTCCCGTTGCTGAGCAAAATCTGGGCCGATGCCAACTTCAAGGAAACCAAGTTGCGCTATCTGCACATCTGTTGGCCAGTCGCTTTGTACGTCGACATGTACGGCGGCACGCACATCTTCCAAGGCCAGATCTCTGGGTTTACCGAGGGGACCGGATCGACCCTGGCGCTGCTGCCGGCCGAGAATGTCACCGGCAACTTTGTATAAGTGGTCCAGCGGCTGCCGGCCCGCATCGATCTCGTCGATTACCACCCCGACCGGACACAGCTGTCCGTCGGCACCTCGATGGTTCCCCAAGTCTATATCAACAAGCCGTCAACCGGACCCGATGCCGGCAAGTTTCTCCAGGCCTACGAGCCGCGGTCGCCAGGCACCGGGCAATGAGCGGCGCGGTCGTG
>JASHVB010000489.1 GCA_030039695.1 Acetobacteraceae bacterium | reverse complement strand
CCGGGGTTACACTCTGTCTGCATTGGGGCATCCTACGGGTGTGAGAAAATTCAAGTTGGCAACTAGATTCTCTCAGATTCCGCGCCCCAATGCACATGATTCGTTGAGAATTGCGGGTTAGTCACTCATTCAGGACGAAGAGTCCGAACAGTATCCAAAAATTGAAAAACACATCAGGGCAAATCGCCGCATCTCATCTACGGAACGCGCCTTCAACTCCTGTCCACGACCGGCAGAGTAACCCAAGATGCTAATTCCCAACGATCACGGTCGACGACTGACTGTGCTGTGGTCGGTAAACCGGACTGGCAGCGGCGCTAGCGTGACCGCTGCCGGGCCAACTCCTCGGCGAGGATCGGGACTCCCATGTTGCAGGCTTGCACGCCTTGCACCGCGCACAGCTTCAGCACCTCCATGATCTCGGCCATCGTTGCGCCGGCTTGCATCGCGTTGCGGATGTGCCGGCGAGTGCCAGGCGCGTACATGTGGGTGTAGGACGCATCAAACGCAATGCTCAGCAACTCGATCTCCTTAGCTGGCAGCACGCCGCTGCCATAGATTCCAGCACCGGTGGACATGAATTCGTCAGTCCAAATCGGATCGAGCGCATAGAATGGATCCCATGCAGTATTCCATTGGCCCATCGCCTTCATGCGGTCACAGGCCGGGGTCTCAACGCCAGGTGCTGGTGGCGGTTGCAGCCCCGCGGCCGTCGCTTCTTCCAGCAGGATCGGCGCGCCAAGACTACAGGAATGGATCGACATCACCGATGCACACTTCAGAACGACCAGAATTTCTTCGCGCGTAGCACCAGCGCGAAGCGCGCCGCGGATATGGCGCCGCGTGCCTTCAGGGTTGAGATTGGTGCACGCAGCGTTCAGAGCTACGCCAATGAGTTCTACCAATCGGCGTTGCAGGATGCCGGTTCGCCAGGGGTTGGTCGTCATCGGTTCGCAGGTATCCGTCCACGATGGGTCCCATGCGCGAAGCTGCTCGATCGCGCCGTCCCAGGGACCAGTCTGTTCCGGGTCCACCACGTGCGCCTCCGCTGTCGTTATGCGGCTCTACCGTCGGGCAGAAGGCCGAGCGGTCCTGCCTGACCCGGCAGGCCCCTCCCCCAACTTTCCTCGGCTTAGCTATCTCAGGCAGTAACGTCAGACGATCGGATGGGAGTCGCTGATGGTTATCCCGGTCGATTTCCTGCCATCAGTCTCCACCAAGAACCCTTTCTGGCCGTCTGCACGGTTGGGCGGCAGGCCGAGATGTCGAAGCGTTTCCTCGACGCTGTCGTACCAGACGCCGATCTTCATCATCGCCCGGGCTTCGTCCGCGGTGGCCACCTTGCGACCGAACTCCCGGCACAGGCGGACGACCCCTTCGACCTGCTGGACCGAGGTACGGCGCATCTTGTCCGGGCCCCACAAATTGTCCTCGTTGCCGACGCGGACATGCTGGCCGAGCACGATCGCCATCGCCGAGAGTGAGATGAGCCCTCGCATGCTCGACCAGAAGGTGACACTCGCCCCCTGCGGCACCTGACGCAGAAAGTCCATCCAGTGATACGGATTGCGCCCGAGGGTGCCGCCACCGTAGCCGCAGATCGCCACATTCAGCGGCCCCATATAGACGCCGGCACGGATTAGCCTCTCGATGATCTCCATCTGATGGATATGGCCCGGAACGAAGTACGGCTGGATGCCGTTCTTGCGCAGCCGCTTGAGGTGTTCGATGTAGAAGGTCGGCCCGGCGTCGACCCACATGCCGGCCCACGCAGCCTGCACCTTGGGGTTGTTCTCAAGATGCGTGCCTATGATGTCGTCGGGCACGAACATCGAAGTGATGTCCCACTGGGAGGTGCCCGTAGCGATGGTGACGCAATCCGGTTTTGGGTCGAGTTCGGTGAGCATGTGCCGCGTATCATAGTCGAGCCACTTTGCTTTGGCTGCGTCGGTTTTCGGCGCAAAGGAGATCGAGCCGCCGACCTGCAGGATCATTTTCGGCACGGCCTGCTTTAGCCGGCCGATGAGATGGTTGTACTGCTCGAAATCAACGGAACCATGCCCGGTCTCGGGGTCGCGAACGTGCACGTGCAGCATTGTGGCGCCGGCATTGTAGCAATCCACGGCCGCTTGCACCTGGTCGTCCCAAGTCAGTGGAATATCGGCGTCCTCTGGCAGCCACGCCGGCCCGTATGGTGCTGCCGTAATGATAAGCGGCGCCATATTCTCCGGTAGAATGGAGTCGTCTGTATAGTACATGATCCGCTGCTCCCCTTGTTTCCACTACCACCAGTTTGACACGGCTGGGCAGTTCAAACGTTCATCCGGTGCTAACTGACCTGGTGGCGATCAGCTATTCAAAATCGGCAAATTCTAGGAGTTCGATAAACCTTTGAAATGACATGACAATCAATCTCGCCTGCTGGTGCGACGCTGACGCAGCGGCGGGAGTCTCAAATCCACCGGACAGATATTCTCGCCGAAACTGCATAGTGAGCCGACGGGTTCATCTGCACGGTGCATGTTTGCCCAACGGACGGCCCGATACGGCAGCGTTGTTGCCGTTGTCATTCACTTTGATCGAGGTGCCCCCAGACGATGCACAGCAGCGCCACCTTGGCTTTCGGTAATATGGATGACTTCCAGGCGGCCATGGGGACGGAGGGTGTGACATCGCTCGTCGTGACTCAGCGTGGCAGGTTCCAAGCTTCTCTGACGCAGGTCACGTTGCACAGCCTGCGCCTCTCAGCCGTCCAGGAAGCGCTCTCCCGCATTGCCTTCGTCAGAGTGCCGGACGACAAAGTTCTGCTCTCATTTTCGATTGATTGCACAGTGCCACAAATTTGGGCCGGCATGTCAACGCACAGCCAGAATCTTGTCATGATCGGCCCTGGACAAGGCATTCATGCACGGCTTACAGGTCCTTGCCATTGGGCCAATATCTGGCTTCCCACAAAGATCCTCATCCAGTACGGCCAGGTCGTGTCTGATCACGGGCTGAGTGTCCCGGCTGGTATAAGCACCTGGAGGCCGTCCCATTCCACCGCCCGTCAGTTGCGCGATCTCCATTTCCTTGCCATACGTGCGGTACACGCTCGATCGTCGGTCCTCATGTCGGCCGAGGCTACCCACGGATTGGAGCAGCAGGTACTCGATGCTCTGGTTCTTGGACTTTCGGAGAGGCCGCTCAACGATAATACTGCCAACCAGCGTGAAGAACACGAGTTGATGGCCCGATTGGAAGACCTTCTGACGATTCGGCCCGACGGCAAATTAGGTGTTGCCGAGCTCAGCTCCGCACTGAGTGCGTCGGCTAAGTGGCTCCGCCGTTGTTGCGAGGCTCGATTTGGAATGAGTCTGCTTGATTTCCTTATGGTCCGTCGCCTCCAGTCGGCTCATCGCCACCTTTGCCGCGCGGAGGGGACTGTGGTGCGTGTCGCAGACATAGCTGAACGCTACGGCTTTCGAGACCGTGGTCGGTTCGCAGGTAGCTATCACGACTTCTTCGGCGAGCTACCGTCCGCCACATTGCACCATACCAACAGGGGAGCACTCGCACCTCTCGTACGACGCGGGGTGGCCGGTGTTCGTATCCGGTCACGAACACGGTCGAGCTAAGAACATTGCCGGAAGAGCCATCCAGCTTACTTAATGAACGTAGGGCCACGTGCGACGCCGCCAGAGCTGTTTGTTCGGTTGAGACGTATTCAACCCCCGAGCAGGTTGAAGCTGCCCATGCCGGAGCGAAGGCCGAATTCCTGCCCACCGCGGCACGCGCATTCTCGGTTGAGTTGGTTCGAATTCGCTTCGGAAGCCTTTGGACGGGTCGGTTTTCGGAAACCGGAGCACGCATCCGACATGTGCACCAGGATCCGCAGCGGGTGTTCATAAAGTTCCAGACCCTTCCAGGATCGGAGCTTTTTGAGAGCGGCACCGTGGTTCCCTTCGGCAGCGTGATTCGCCATGCGCGGGGGGAGGAGTTTTACGAGCGTACCAGCGGACCGAGCGAGTGGGGCATCATGTCTCTGCCAATCGAAGACATGATTTCCGCTGGTACGGCGCTCATCGGAAAGGAGTTGGCCGCGGCGCGTGATCCTCGGGTCGTTGCACCGCCGTCTCGTGATATTGCCAGACTTTGGCGCCTCAACGCAGCCGCCACGTCGCTGGCGAAAGACGCGCCTCAAATCTTGGCCATGCCTGGAGCTGCCCAGGGTCTGGAGCAGTCACTGATCGAGGCCATGATCGCCTGTCTGCAGAGCAGCGACAGCCGTGATGAGAGTTGGGCACAGCAGTGCCACCGAATCATCATGCGGCGTTTCCATCGCGTGATTGAGGACAACCCGGATCGACCTATCTACCTTTCCGAGATTTGCGCGGCCGTCGGTGTGCCGGAGCGCACACTGCGGGCGTGCTGTCAGGAGCACCTCGCGATGGGGCCAAAGCAATTTCTGACGTTCCGGCGACTGGATATGACGCGGCGGATCCTGCAATCATCCACTCCGACTGAAACTACGGTGACGGAGGTTGCGGCACGTTTTGGGTTTTGGCAATTTGGCCGCTTCGCGAGCAGTTATCGATTGATCTTCGGCGAGTCTCCGTCTGCAACACTCAGGCGCTTGCCGACCTGAGCCGACCAACCCATGTGTCGGTGCATATCGGCGTCATGGCAGCGGTGAACGCCAGGACATTTGCCGTCCCGTAACCCCGAGCGTTCGAACCGCAGGCAAGGCCCCCAAGCGGGAATGCATTTCCGCGCTCTGAACCATGATTGGCATTCCCGACTCACAGCTCGTACGGCGCAACCATTAGACACGTTTACCAACCATAACGGCTTGCATTGCATCGCTTAGCCCTCAACGGTTGGCCGCATTGGTGAGGCCATACTTGGACGGCATCGGAGCGCGCAAGATCGGTTCGGTCAAATGCGTACTAAAGCGATTGCGAGAGAGCAGTTGCTTTGCGCCATGGCTCGGCTTGGTTCCGCGAACGTCGATCGCTTGACGGCCGCTGTGAAATGATCGTCGACCAGCAGTAGTCGCGCCCCTCAACCAACAAGAGCAGCATCTCCTGGTTCGGAAGAAGACCGATGAGATGGTTCGTCGTCTAGCAAGGGCAACGCACCAAACTTCTCTTGCCACAGGGGAGTCATCCACAGAAGACGTTCTCCCCTGGATGGTCAGCAGCGATGGTTATTGACGGGGTCCCCAAAAACGTCGGCACGCTTATGTGGCGATTGGTCAGAACCGGGGCGGTCTGTGTTCAATGAAAGCCTGCACTCCTTCTTTATGGTCGGCGCCCAGGTAGACCCGTCGCCGCAAACCTTGGATGTGTTCGAACGCGTCCAGGCTAAGTAGTGCTTTAACACTTCTGCCACCAGTGCGCTGCAGGACGGAATGATGCCGGAATAGCCGTCCCAGTCGTTGGCCAATTCGGCGATCTCCCCGTTCCCGACCGGTGTGGTGGTTGCGCCCGGTCAGAAGTGCCGCACGGGTCGGGGAACACATCGCCGTCGTGTGGAAGCGGTTATAGGCAACGCCTTCGCTGGCGATCTTGTCCATCGTTGCCGCCGTGTCGACCTCGCCGTCGAATGTCGCCGGCAGCGCCGGTCCGGCATCGTCGATCAATACGATCAGGATGTTGGGTGCGTCCGCCGGCAACCGGCGTGATTTTGGTAGCGACACGTAGACCGATTCCTGCATCGTGCGTCGTGCGCCCGGCGACACTTCCCGAGGGCACTCGCGGGAATGGCAGAGATTCCCCACCGACGCACGTTTCCCTTGGACCGGAGATTCAATTACCCCCTACGGTTGCCGCACGCAGGGCGCGATCCCGAATGATGCCGCGAAAACCGATATGACTCGCGGACGTGTCGATGGGCTGTGCAGGATCTCTTCCTTAGCACACTGGTGAAACCTTGTTCGTCGTTCCTTCTTCCCATCTCGAATGCGCGTTTCATTTGGCTAACCGACTTTCGTACCGTGTGAAACTTCGATGCGGCGGAACCGCCCGCACATTTTTCCACAACGGTTCAGCTAACCAACGTCACCTCACCGCTTCGGACGTCGAAAAAAGCCGCAACGATTTCCAGCTTTCCTTCCTTGCTCAGGCGCCCCAGAACTGGAGAAGATTCCTTCAAAAGCTGAGCCTGAATCTTTGCATTCGCCTTCGTTGCTCGCAGCAAGTCGGCGCCTGCTTGGTCGACGGCCGGGCGAATGTATCGATAGAGCGAGCTGATCTGTCCTGGCACTTCCTTGCCGTCGATCGTGGCCTTGACTGCACCGCAATTCCCGTGGCCCAGCACCATGATCACCCTTGTGCCCAGCACAGCCGCGCCGTACTCGACGCTGGCGATAATCTCGGTCGTGGCGATATTTCCGGCGACGCGATTGACGAAAATGTGCCCAATGCTTTGGTCGAAGACCAGCTCTACAGGCACACGCGAATCTGCGCACGACAATACGGAAGCGAAGGGTTCCTGCTTCTCTGCCGTCTTCTCCCGCAATATCGCAAGATCCCGTTGATAACAGGTGAGTTTCTGCTCGACGAAGCGGCGATTGCCGTCCATGAGTGTCTTCAGTGCTTCCGCTGGGCTCTTCGTGGTCTGCGCGCGCGCCGCCGAAGGCACGGCGATCGTGCTCCCCACAATGGCAAGCGTACCGGCAGTAGCACCGATACCGAGGAGGATACGGCGTGATAATTGTTCATCCGCGACGCCGCGACATTCACAATCGCATCCGAAATCCCGGACTTTCTGATACCGTCCCGGTACCGACATCTCCTCCTCCTACGCATCATGCTTTGTTCGATGTCCAACTTGGCCAAAGTTCTCACCGCCCGTGGTCCAAGCCGGCGGGATGTTGGCGACCGTCAGTTACACACCAACGTTACCATAACCTCAATCATTATTTGGTAACAGAACCATGCTGAGGTCGGCCAAGTCGTCCGGTGCGTGCCGCGCAACATGGTTCTCCACGCCATCAAACGGCCGGCCCAAAGAGCCTATTCTACATTTAGGCGAGAGCAACGTTCTCACGCTTCGGCCGAGCAATCAAGGGGAACGTTTAGTGTCCAGCTGCAAGCCATGTCGGCCTGCCGTGTGGCATCCTGATCGCACCATGCACAGTATCGGAGTCGCTGCACAAAAATCGCCATGTCTGAGACAAGATGAGACTAGCTGCTAGGACAAAGCGAATGCCTCGAGTCATCGCTTAACGTAGTCCAGGCGGCGTTGCTGTCACAGCACCAATTGCTTGTACAGGCAACGCTCTCCCCTTTGCACCAAACATACGGTATTGGTTTCGCCTGCTGGCGGCAGGGTGTCCTGGGGCTAGCCATCGAGTGCCATACAACGAGGCCGACCCTTGCTATGCGCACGCTCCTCTACGCCATCATGCTTGCGATTGCCTTTCCAGCCGTTGCACCGACTCAACCGCCTCACTCGACCTTAAGGAGACACAAGCCTGCATTCCGAATAATGCCTATGAGAAAGGCCTTTCTCCTGAGATTCTCAAGCATGTGAAAGTCCACAACGCCGAGGCGCATCGCGTGCGTGCACGGATCGAGAAAGTCTTCGGTACCACCAGGCGCAGCTACGGCCTTGGTCGGATGCGCTGGCTCAGACTGACCAAGGGAGGATTGCAGCTACGTCTTGCGGCGATGGCTTACAACCTGCACCGCTGTCTCAGTGTGCGATCTATGGCCCCGATATAAATTCAGGGGGCAGGGTCTGTCCGAAGCGGCCCATCATATCGATATCGAACCAGTCAGACTGGACGACCGACGCCATTCCCACCTCCGTCGCTAGGAGACGCAGCGAATCAGTCGATACCACGCCGCGCCAAGTGCTTTCGCCCACAGGTGTCATTACGACACGCCTCAATCTCGCACGATCGGGCAGGTCTCATCCCTCACCCAGTCGCCGAAGCTGAGGTAGTACACCCGCACATCGTCGTAGCCCGCCCGCACGGCGGCGGCTGCCGCCAACGCCGCACGGCCGCCGCCTTCGCAATGCGTCACCATGTGATTCTGCTGGTTGAATCCGGCTCGCTCCATCATGTCACGCAGCACTTCAGCTGGATACACCACGCCGCTTTGCATCAGGTCGGCATGCGACAGGTGGCGCGCGCCAGGCAGATGACCGCTGCGCCCTCGGCCGCGCGCGTCCTCACCGGTGAACTCGGCGCGAGTGCGGCTGTCGAAGACATGTGCCGCGTCACCGAGCTGACGCTTGAGCATATGTCGATCCACCACGCCGACCATTCCTGCGCCAGGATCCGCCTGGAATGGGTTTGTGGCCGGTCCGGCCGCTGCCGGCAGCGCAGACGCGGACGCAACAGCCGGCCATCCGCCATTCAGAATCACAGTGCGCGCGCCGAAGTATTGCAGGATGAACCACACGCGTGCGGCGTTGGTCATCGCACCGCTGTCATAAGCGACCGCAACAGCGTCATCCCCGATGCCAATCTCTTGCAGCGCCGCGTTCCAGCGGACCGCTTTCTCGAAACCGATCTCGGCGTTCTTGATCATGGCGTCCCATACGTCCAGCGGCACGCGTACAGCTCCCGGCACGTGACCTGCGTCGAACGCGGCCTGGTCGCGCACGTCGAGATACCGGACAGGGCCTAGCGATGACAGGCCGGCAACATCGACGAATGGGTCGATCGGCATGGCGGGCTCCTCTTTGCGGAATGACCGGCACTGTACACCCGAGCAGCGTCCGCGGAAACGCCGCGGCCGCCCCTTCGGTCATTGCGAGGAGCGGTGCGACGACGCAATCTCTTGGTGGGGTTGTTTCGGCCTCAAAGGCCTCGCAATGACAATGGAGCAAACCACATGTCCGTCCGTCTGGTCGTTACGATCAACGCCGCGCCCGGCAAGGGCGGCGAACTGGCGCAGGTGTTCCGGAAGCGCTGCGCCGAGGTCGCGCAGGAACCAGGGTGTGAACAATTCGAGGTGTTCCAGAGCGTCCTGGACCCGGACAAGCTTGCATTGCTGGAACTGTGGAAGGACCAGGCGGCGCTGGACGTGCACGCGAAGGTCAACGCCACCCGTGCGCCGGTGCCAGCGGGACTGCGGGAGGGCGCCGGCGAACGCGAGGACTACAGCTACAATCGCACCCGCTAAACAACCGCAGCATCTTGCTCGGCGCCGTACCCCGGCACACATTCCCGGCAACCAGCGAGGGTACGGAAAATGGACTTCGACCTCTTCGTAATCGGCGGCGGCTCGGCCGGCGTGCGCTGTGCGCGAATTTCCGCGGGCCATGGCGCGCGGGTCGGCATCGCCGAGGAGCGCTTCTGGGGCGGTACCTGCGTCAACGTCGGTTGCGTGCCGAAGAAGCTTCTGGTGCAGGCGGGCGAATACGGTGCCTGGGCCGACGACGCCGCCGGCTTCGGCTGGGAGATCAGGAAGGGTCCGCACAACTGGCGCAAGCTGATCGAGGCAAAGGACAGGGAGATCGGTCGCCTTAACGGCATCTATCGCCGCCTGCTGGAAGGCGCGGGTGCGCAGATCTTCGATGCGCGGGCGGTGTTCCTCGATCCGCACACACTGGATGTCGGCGGCCGGCGCGTGACTGCGCAACGCATCGTCATTGCCACCGGCGGCCACCCCGAGCGGGTCCCGATCCCAGGCGCCGAACTCGGCATCATCTCCGACGACGCGTTTTTCCTGCCGCACATGCCGGAACGCGTTGCGATTATCGGATCTGGTTATATCGCTGTGGAATTCGCCGGCATTTTCGAGGCCCTGGGCGCGGAAGTCGACCTGGTTTACCGCCAGCCTCTGCCGCTCCGAGGCTTTGACCTGGATCTGCGGGAAGGACTGGCCCAGGCGCTTGGACAGCAGGGCGTCGCACTGCATCCTGGCAGCCGGCCGGTGAAGCTGGAGGCCGATGGCGACCGCCGAGTGCTGACTTTCGGCGACAACCACAAGCTGCACGCCGATCTGGTATTCTTTGCGACAGGACGACGCCCGGCGACAGAGAAACTTGGCCTCGAAAAGGCCGGCGTGACGCTGGACGACAAGGGCGCAGTGGTGGTCGATGCCAACTTACGCACCAGCATGCCGCACATCTACGCCATGGGCGACGTGACGGATCGGATCAATCTGACCCCTGTCGCGACCGCGGAAGGCCACGCTTTGGCCGACACCCTGTTCGGCCGCACTCCACGCAGCATTTCGCTGCACAACGTCCCGTCGGCAGTGTTTTCCACGCCGCCGATTGCGACCGTCGGCCTGACCGAGGAGCAGGCGGCGGCGCGCGGCCCGGTCGATGTCTACATTAGCAAGTTCACCCCGATGCGGCACACACTGTCAGGTCGCGCACGCAAGACCATGATGAAGTTGGTCGTTGATCAGACGACGCAGCGGGTGCTCGGTGTTCACATGCTGGGCGAGGACTCCCCGGAGATCATGCAAGGGCTCGCGATCGCCGTAGTGATGGGTGCCACCAAGGCGGATTTCGACCGCACGATCGGCATTCATCCGACCGCGGCGGAGGAATTCGTCACTCTGCGCACGCGAACGCGGGTCACTGGCGTGGCGGAGGCGGCGGAATAGCTGGCGTTCATGACGGCCCGGCACTGCCCGGGGCCATAAGGCGACGATGACGCGTGCGCTAGGTGCCGCGCAGTGACACCAGTTCGCCGTGGCGCGGCTCGCCTGGCAAGCAGAGCGCGGTCAGAGCCTTTGCTGCTGCCTCCGGCGTCGGCTGCGAGGTAGGATCCTCGCCGGGAAACGCATGCGCACGCAGCCGGGTGCGCATGGTTCCGGGATCGAACAAGTTTACCCGTAGGCGGGTTTGGCGCAGCTCGTCCGCCCAGGTCAGCACGAGATGCTCCATGCCGGCCTTGCTTGCAGCATAGCTGCCCCAATAAGCCTTCGGTGAACGAGTCCGCGCGTCGGTAGCAAACACGGCGCGTCCCGCCGGCGCGACGCGCAGCGGGGGATCACAGGTACGGATCAGGCGATAGGCGGCAGTCAGGTTCACACTGAGGGCGGCCGCCCAGTCCTTTGGCTCAATATGCGGCGTTGGCGTCAGCTCGCCGAGAGCCGCGGCGCAATGCACCAGGATGTCCAACCGGCCGAAACGCTGAACGATGCTAGGGCCGAGCAGGTCGATTTGGTCCGGTTCCAGCAGATCGAGCGGCAGCAGCGTAGCGCTGCCGGAGAATTCCCGGATTGCGTCGTCGACGTCTTCAAGGCCGCCTTGAGTGCGTGCAGTAATCACCACATGCGCGCCGAGCCGCGCCAGTTCGACCGCCACAGCGGCGCCGAGGCCGCGGCTCGCGCCAGTGACTAGCGCGACAGAGTCAGTCAGCGGACCGGTCATCGGGAATCAGGTACTCTCTGCGAGCAGGCTCAACTGCCGTTCCGAATTGTCCTGCTGGTCGGGTAGCGGCACCGGGTAATCACCGGTGAAGCAGGCGTCGCAGAAATGTGGGCGCGCCATGTCGCGTTCGTTTTGTCCAAGCGCGCGATACAATCCGTCGATGGAAATGAACGCCAAGCTGTCGGCACCGATTAGCGAGGCCATCTCCTCGACGCTGTGGCGAGACGCCAGCAATTGGCCGCGCTCCGGCGTGTCGATGCCGTAGAAGCAGGAATGCGTGGTGGGGGGCGAGGAGATGCGCATATGGACTTCGCGCGCGCCCGCGTGGCGGACCATCTCAACGATCTTGCGGCTGGTGGTGCCGCGCACGATCGAGTCGTCTACCAACACGACGCGCTTGCCTTTCAGCACCGGCCCATTGGCCGAGTGCTTCAGCTTCACGCCGAGGTGACGGATGTGGTCGGTCGGCTCGATAAAGGTACGGCCGACATAGTGATTGCGGATGATCCCGAGCTCAAACGGGATCCCGCTCTCCTGCGCGAAGCCCATCGCCGCGGGCACCCCGGAATCCGGCACCGGCACGATCACGTCGGCCGGCACCGGGGATTCGCGGGCGAGTTCCATGCCAATGCGCTTGCGCGCGTCGTAGACGGGCGTGCCTTCGACCACGGAATCAGGCCGGGCGAAATAGATGTACTCGAACACGCAGAAACGTTCGCGCGTGCGGCCGAACGGCTTGATGCTGTGTACGCCCTGGTCGTTGATGACGACGATCTCGCCCGGTTCGACGTCGCGAATGAAGTCGGCGCCGACGATGTCCAGAGCGCAGGTCTCGGAAGCGAGCACCCAGCCGCCAGTGCCCTCGTTGCCGATGCGGCCGAGGATCAGCGGACGCACGCCCAGCGGGTCGCGCACGCCCATCAGTGCCTCGTTGGACAGTGCGACCAGCGAATAAGCACCGACCACCTGCTTCAGGCCGTCGATCAGCCGGTCCACCACGGTGGAATATAGGCTGATGGCGATCAGGTGAATGAACACCTCGGAGTCAGTGGTGGACTGAAACAAGCAGCCACGGCGGACCAAGGCGCGGCGGAGCACGTGGGCGTTGGTCAGGTTGCCATTATGTGCAACGGCGAAGCCGCCGAACTCGAAATCGGCGTAGAGCGGCTGCACGTTGCGCAGGATGGTGTCGCCAGTGGTGGCATACCGGTTGTGGCCGATGGCGATGCGCCCGGGCAGCGCGTCAATCACCTTGGAATTGCTGAAATTGTCGCCGACCAAGCCGAGGCCGCGGTGAGAATGGAAATGGTGGCCGTCGAAGCTGACGATACCAGTTGCCTCCTGGCCGCGGTGCTGCAGGGCATGCAGGCCGAGCGCCGTCAGCGCGGTAGCGTCGGGCGCGTTCCACACCCCGAACACGCCGCACTCTTCATGCAGCTTGTCGTCATCGGGAAGCAGCAAGCTGGGGTGGTCCATCCCTGTCTCCGTTAGTCCCGCGCCGGGCGGTGTGCCGCGACTGGTCCGATGGCCGAGCCTTGCGGCACAGGCTGCAGCAGCGCCTGTGCCGTTGTGGCACGACCGGGTGGCGGGGCGTAGAGGCGCGGTCGGTAATCGCTTGGCAACTGATGTACCGTCCAGCGCGCGCCGATGAAGGCGGGCCACAGCAGACGGGCTTGTTGCACCGGCTCCGGCCACTGATTCACCGGCACCACCATCCCGGCCCCGATATAGGCAATGATGACCAGCGCCGCACCCCGGACGAGTCCGAATACCAGCCCCAACGTCCGGTCAAGACCGCCGAGCGGGGAGTCGCGCACCGCACGGCCGATGACCCGGGCGACCAGCATCAGCGCGATCAGCGATACCAGGAAGATGGCGACGAAGCCCGCCGGATCGATCCACGGTGAGCCGTGCATCCATTCGGTAAGCCGCGGCC
>JASHVB010000488.1 GCA_030039695.1 Acetobacteraceae bacterium | reverse complement strand
ATGCAATCTTCGACCCGCTGTCACACCGCAATCATATCGAGATCCTTGCGCGCATGTTCCGGACTATAGAACCAGATGATTGCCGCCATCACCAGCAGAAACAGCGGGATCAGCAGAAACGCTGCGGCGAAGGACCCGGTAGTCTCGCGCAACCAGACGGAGACGAACGGCCACAGCACTGCCCCAATCAGGAATGCCACTGCCCAGGAGAATCCATTGCCGACGCCGCGTATCCGGGTCGGATACATCTCCGCCGTGTAGGTCGTCACTGGCCCCCACACGCCGATGAAACCCCAGGCCCATGCCAGGCCCAGCAGCCACAGCGCGAGCGTGTTTGTCGCGAAGATCCATAGTGTCATGCCTATCGCCGCCTCGATTAGCAAGATTGCGAACCCCAGCCTTCGGCCAAAGGCGTCGATCATCCAGCCACCTACCCAGAACCCCGTCGTGGCGAACAAGGCCCAGCAGATGTAGAAGCTGCCATACTCGGCGGTCGACCAGTGATGCTGCTGCGCAAGGAACAGCGGCATCCAAAGACCGACCGTGCTGTACGACACCAACGCCATGCTGGCGACGAACGTCGCCATGACGGTGTTGTTCAGAAGATCGGGGAGGAACAATTGCCGCCAGCCGGACTTGCCCGCCTTGTCGATCCAGGCTTGGTCATCGGTCGACAATGCGTGGCCGGTCGCTAGCCGTTCCTGTATGCGTTGGCGGCGATCCTGCGTGCGCACCCAATAGGGCGATTCCGGGCACAGCAGCCGGACATAGACGGCAAGTACGGCGACGACGACCGGCAGCAGAAAGGCGGCGCGCCAACCCCATACCGTCACCACGAAGGTCACGATGGTCCCGGCAAGTGCAGCGCCGATGCCCCAGGCCGAACGATTCACACTCAGCACAAGACCACGCAGCCGTGCCGGCCAGGTCTCCGCGACCAACATCGAGCCGACGGCCCACTCGCCGTTCAGGGCGAAGCGTACAAGTGTATAAAACGCGACGAAAGTACCCCAACTCGGCGACAGCGCCACCAACGGCATCGCCAGCGAGTACATCGCGATGTTCAACGCGAGAATATTGCGGCGCCCCAATCGGTCGGCCAGCCAGGGCCATAGATACAGTCCAATAATGCTGATCAGCGAGGCGATCTGCACCCCGCTGCGATAGGTACCCAGCGTGATCGAGAATTCCTTCATCAGCATCGGTGCGACGAGCGCGAGGATCGCGCCGTCCATGCCGTCGAAGCCCCATCCAAGCCCATTGGCCCAGGCGATGTGCCAATGCGTCGACGTAATGCGACTTGTATCGGCAGCGTCGCGATACAGTTGTGATCCGAGGTAGCGCGCCTCCAGGGGGCCGACGGTCACGCTCACGTCCGCATCCGGCGTCGTGGCCACAGCATCCGACATGTTCGTTTCCTCCGAGCTCTGGGGCCGGCACCATGACGCAGCCTGCCTCGTCGCGATGCTCAGCTGATTTTGCAAACCGGTAAAGCGCTCTGTGGCTCTCTCCTTCTCCTGTTGGTGCTCGGGTCCGGTTACGCAAGGCTGGCCACCGAACGATCATTGGTCCCGGTGGCTGGCGTGACAGGTGCCGATTGTCGGCGAAGCCGAAAGCCGCTGCGGGTCGGTGGAGCCCCCGAGCCAAACCGACCCGCCGGTATCGCCGGGAAGCCCGCGGCGAAGTTTGCACCATATCCTGTGGATCAAAGTATGTCTGCCAGGGATGCGAGGAAAGTCGCGCAAATCACCTTTTGATATCAGCAGTGCACCGTTCTGGCGGGCGCGAGCGGGGCGTCTATCTCCGCCTCGGTCGTCGCACCGCCCTTACCGTCCCGCTACTTCCGCCGCCGCAGAAGAACTGATCGCCGCCATCCGACTCCAGCCCAGAAATGCCCGTGCCCTCTGGCATCTGCAGCCGTTCCAGTACTTCACCGGTCGCGGGATCGATCCGCCGTAACTCACTCTCCTCGCCTTCCCACGTTGCGTGCCACAGCTCGCCATCGACCCATGTAACGCCGGTGACGAAGCGATTGGATTCGATCGTGCGCAGAACTGCCCCGGTTTGCGGATCGACCTGGTGGATCTTCCGCGCCCGATATTCCCCGACCCACAGCATCCCTTCTGCCCAGGCCAAACCCGAATCTCCTCCGCCACCCGGTGCTGGAATCGTAGACACGACGACGCCGGTCTGTGGATCGATCTTCTGAATGCGATTCTCGGCTATCTGAAACAGATGCTGTCCATCGAACGCTGTACCCGCATGCGAGGCGACATCGATCGAACGCAGCGCCGTTCCGCTTGCAGGGTCCAGCGCGGTCAGCTTGTCGCCGGACGCGAACCAGACGTTCTGACCGTCATATGTCACCCCATTCACGCGGCTGGCGCCCGGAAAGGGTCCATATTCACGCAGGATTTCGGCTGCTGACGTCCTCACGGTTCCGCCTCATTGAGTAATCTTTACATCACGCAACGCTAATCACCCGGCAGCTGCGCCGGGAGTAACAACGTTGTCGCGAGTCCAGTCACGGGCGGCGTCATCCAGCGACGCGCCCGCCCGCGGCCAAACCACTGCACCTTCCGGCCGACCGCCAGCGAGTCAAGTGCCCGCTGCACCGTGCGCTGGCTGGTGCCGAGCGCCAGCGCCAGCGCTGAGCTCGACCAGGATTCGCCGTCAGCGAGGAACGCCAGCACCGCGGCATGTTCTTCTTCGACCGGCCGAGCCAGCACCAGCACCTCCCGCGCGCCATGCGGCGTCAGCGCAAAGCCGCGCGGCGTCGCCGTGACGTCGGCCAGCGTACGCAGCGCTGCCCGCAGCCGCCCCATTTCCACGCGCAGGCGCGCACGATGCGATTCATCGGCAACCCTCGCGCGGAATGCGCGTGCCACGAGCGCGTCGCGCGTCATGTCGGCAGGCCAGGCCTCGCCCAGCGCGCGTGCCAACGTAAACAGCACCGGGCGCGTAGCCAGCGACACTGCCGCGTCGCCCTCGCGCACTACGTACCGGCACGCGTCCACGACGAGCGCTTGGGACTCCAGTAATGCTTCGACTTCATCGAGCAAAAGGGGTCGCACCTCGCCCCGTGCGATCAGCCGCGCCGCCGGCGCGTTCAGCACGAGCCACGCGCTTTCCACCTCCGCCGTCAGTGCGGGGATCCCGGTTTGGCGGGCTGCATTCCCAGCCTCGGTGAGCGCCGCCCGTGCGATCTGGGTTCGGAGCCGCCGCAGAGCGATGCCCGCTACGGCCAGCTCATGAACAGTGCGCAACGCCGCCGGCAAATACGTCGGGCTGAGCGCTGACAGCGCGTGTTCCGCCTCGTCGAGGTGCCCGATCAGCAGCAGCCGTCGCACCTCGAGATACCGAGCGTGCGACGCGTTCAGACGGTCGCCATGTGCCTCGAGTGCCACGCGTGCAGCCTCGAGTGTCTTCGCCGAAAAGCCCAGATCGCGCGACACCAGGGCTATCTCGGCCTCAGCGACGATACACCGCGCACGGGCCACGACCTCGCGCGCACCGAAACCACGCGCCGCGCGGCGTAGCAGCAGCTTCGCCCGGTCAAGGTCGCCAAGCTGCGCCATCGCAATGCCACGAAGCGCCAATGCTGGCGGATCCTCGCGTAACGCGACGCGGTTCAGCGCGCCGAGCGGATCACCCGCGGCCAGCGCGCGTCCCGCCGCCGTGATCAGCGAATCCATCAGAATCCCGCCACACTTGTCACTCCCACCCCCCGATGCCGCAACGCCAATCTACCGCGCGTCAGAGGGCGGAAGGAGTCGTACAGCTATGACGACGCAAACGGTAAACGCACACAAAGACAAGACGACGGCCGATTGGCTTTGTCTCGCAGCCGCGCCGACCTTCGCGGTCATGGCGATGGTCGCCGGCACCTCCTCTGCTGTCCCGCAGGACGTCTGCGGCCTTATGCACAGTTCGTCGCCGCTGGGCGGCATGACCAGCATGTATCTCTTGATGAGCGCTTTCCATTCACCGCCTTGGCTGAAGTTGCTCGTCGCCCGGTGCGTCGCTTCTGATCCGGCGTCTCACCACACGCCTAACACCCACCACGCTATCACCAACTGACGGAGGAGTGAACAATGACAACGCACGCCACCGGCACACGGGAAGACTGGCTGGACGCACGGCTTTCACTCCTGAGGGCTGAGAAGGATCTGACACGACGCAGCGACGAAGTGGCGCAGCAACGTCAAGCGCTGCCATGGGTGCGCATCGACAAGGACTATCGGTTCGAAACCGACGACGGCACCGCGTCGCTTGCCGACCTCTTCCAGGGATGCTCGCAGCTTCTCGTCTATCACTTCATGTTTGGCCCCGACTACAAGGCCGGTTGCCCCTCATGCTCGGCGATCGCTGATGGCTTCAATGGTTTCGTCACGCACCTCGCCAATCATGACGTGATGCTCTGGGCAGTGTCGCGCGCACCGCTGGCCAAACTGCACACCTACAAGCAGCGCATGGGCTGGACCTTCCCTTGGGCATCCTCACACGATGGTGACTTCAACTTCGACTTCAACGTGTCATTCACCGAAGAGCAGCAGCGCGCCGGCACTATCGAATACAATTACGAACGCGGCGGCCACGCGATGGATGCGACACCGGTGCCACCGGCGGTCGCGCAGCTCGCCGCCACATGTGGCACCGACGCGGCAACATGGTCACGCGATCGGCCCGGCCTGAGCGCCTTCGTGCGCGAGGACGGCCTCGTCTACCACACCTACTCCACCTATTCGCGCGGCCTGGATGCCATCTGGGGCATGTACCCGTGGTTCGACCGCGCGCCCATGGGGCGCAACGAAACCGGCCGCTGGCTCCGTCGTCACGACGAATACCGCCGGCGTTAGCTCACCTGACGAATCTGCACATCCAGGAACAGAAGGATGCACTGACAATGCCTGATATCTTGCACATGATTGGCATCAAGTCGCCGTCTCCGGACGCCACCTACAAAGCGCTGACCACGCGCGATGGCCTCGCCGGCTGGTGGACCGAGACCACGGATTTGGATGGCGACGTGATTCGCTTCCGCTTCGGTGGCGACAACGGCTTCGACATGAAGCTCCTCGAGGCTGATCCCTCCGGTCGCGTGCGCTGGGAGGTCGTCGAAGGGCCGGATGAGTGGGTCGGCACCAAGATCGTGTGGCGGCTCCGCCAAGAAGGTGACTGCACGATGGTGCTGTTCAAACACGAAGGCTGGCGCGAGCCGGTCGAGTTCATGCATTTCTGCAGCACCAAGTGGGCGACGTTCCTGCTGAGCCTCAGGTCGCTAGTGGAAACCGGCAAGGGCGCGGCGTGGCCGAACGACGTGAAGCTCCACGAACTACACTAAGCCTAGCCGGCCGGTGGTACGGCATTGCGAGGAGAGCGGCGAAGAAAGAATGCCAACAAAGCGCTTTACTCACCGCCGCTCGCTCACCTTCGGCAAATTGCGCTCGATCCGCCGGTCCGGCACCAGCCATAAGGCCGCCACCAGCGTATATATCCCAAACGACAGCCAAGGATCGACGAACGCCAGCCCCACTGCCAGCGCATACAGCGCCATCGACGCCTTGCCTTTCAGATCCCGCCCCAACGCCTGCGCCAGCACTGATTCGCGCCCTTCGGCCGCGATGATCGTGGTCTCAAGCACGTAGTAAGCGATCGCCGGCAATAGCAGCGCGATTCCTTATACCGCCGTTGGCACCGGCGCCCGGTAATGCGCGCCAAGCCATGCAGTCGCGAATGGCGTCAACGACAAAAAGAACAGTAGCGCCATGTTGGCCCACATGATCGGGCCGGTGACGTAACGGACCGTGTGCAGCAAGTGGTGGTGATTGTTTCAGTAGATCGCGACGTAGAGAAAGCTCAGCGTATAGGTCAAAAAGGACGGCAGAATCCCTAACAGCGCCACCTAGTCGGGCCTAGCCGGCGGACGTAGGTCCAGCACCATGATCGTGATGATGATTGCGATCACGCCGTCGCTGAATGCGGTCAGCCGTTCCCGGTTCATGCCAGCCCCGCGCCATCCGCCCTTTACAAATCAGGTTATCCGGACGCCTATGCGCCCGCGCGAGCCGCCCGGCCCGCCCGCACAGAGGATCCCCGCATGAGCGCCACCCTGCCGAAGCCCCGCGGCCGACATTTCTTCGCCAACCCCGGCCCGACCAACATGCCGGATTCGGTGCTGCGAGCAATGGACCGCAACAGCATCGACTTTAACGACCCCGAGTTCGTCGAAGTCTACGATGCCGCTGTGGCCGGTGTGAAGCGCGTGCTGCAGACCACCCAGCATCTGTTCATGTACAATGCCTCCGGCCACGGCGCCTGGGAGGCCAGCCTGACCAATCTGCTGTCGCCCGGCGACCGCATCATTGTGCTGGAATCGGGCTATTTCTCCGATGAGTGGGCGAATATGGCGCGCGCCCATGGTCTTGACGTGCAAAGTATCGCTGCCGACTGGCGCCGTGGCGTTGATATTGCTGCAGTGCGCGACGCGCTGGCCGCCGACAAGGCGCACGCGGTGAAGGCGGTCTGCGCCGTACACAACGAGACTGCCACCGGCATGAAGCTGCCGCTCGAGGAAATCCGCGCCGCAATCGACGACACACGGCATCCGGCGTTGTTCCTGGTGGACACCATCTCCTCGCTTGGTTCGCTCGATTTCCGCATGGACGAATGGAAGATCGACTGCGTCGTCGGAGGCAGCCAGAAGGGCCTGATGTTGCCCACCGGCTTGAGCTTCACCGGCGTCTCCAGCAAGGGCATGGCGGCGCACGCGAACGCCAAACTGAAGCGCTTCTATTTCGACTGGACCCTGATGCAGCAGCGCCCGCAGAAGAGCTTTATCGGCACACTGCCCGTCAACATTTTCTACGGCCTGCGCGAATCCGTCCGGCTGATCGACGAAGAAGGCTTGCAGAACGTCTTCGCCCGTCACACGCGCCTGGCCGAGGCAACGCGCCGTGCGGCGAAGGTCTGGGCCGGCAACAACGGCCCGCAGCTCTTCTGCACCAACCCCTCGCGGTATTCGGACTCTGTCACCACGATCCTGATGCCCCAGGGCTACGACGCCGAGACGATCCGCCGCTGCGCCCGGCAGCGATTCAACGTGTCGCTGGGCGGCGGCCTGGGCAAGCTGAACGGCACGGTCTTCCGCATCGGCCACCTGGGCGATCTGAACGAGCCGATGCTGCTGGGCGCGCTCACCGCCGTGGAAATGGCCATGCGCAT
>JASHVB010000487.1 GCA_030039695.1 Acetobacteraceae bacterium | reverse complement strand
TGGGCGAGGTGAACGTAGCCCTCTTCACGCTGACCGATACCGACAGCGTCGCGGGATCCGACACGATCACCATCGCTGCGTCGGACAGCTTCGGCAATCAGTCCACCGCGGGGACGGTCGACATCACGGTGAACGGACTGCCGGTGATCACAGCGCCTTCGGCGGAGACGGTCGGGGTGGGCCAGGCGGCAGCGATTGCCGGGGTGAGCCTCGCGGAGAGTGGCAACACCGCTGCGCCGGAGACCTTCACCGCCACGCTGACCGACACCAACGGCTTGCTCTCGGTCACGCAGTCCGGAGCGGCGACGATTACCGGTGATGGCAGCACCAGCCTGACTGTCAGCGGCACGCTGAGCGACGTGGACAACACCCTGGCGAGCCTGTCGGAGACCGATGGCAGCGCCGGTAGCGACACGATCACCGTGAGTGCGACCGACAGCTTCGGCAACGCGGCTAGCACAGAGCAGATCGCGGTGACGGTAAACGGGCTGCCGGTGATTGCTGCACCGTCAGGGGAGACGTTCGGCGTGGGCCGGGCGGCAGCGATTGCCGGGGTGAGTCTTGCGGAGAGTGGCAACAACGCTGCACCGGAGACCTTCACCGCAACACTGACCGACACCAACGGCTTGCTCTCGGTGACACAGTCCGGGGCCGCGACGATTACCGGTGATGGCAGTACCAGCCTGACCGTCAGCGGCACGCTGAATGACGTGGACAATACTCTGGCGAGCCTCTCGGACAACGATAGCACTGCAGGTAGCGACACGATCACCGTGAATGCAACCGACAACTTCGGTAACGCGGCGAGCACGCAACAGATTGCGGTGACGGTGAACGGGCTGCCGGTGATTGCAGCACCCTCGGTGGAGACGCTCAGCGTGGGCGCGGCGGCAGCGATCGCCGGGGTAAGCCTTGCGGAGACCGGCAACACTGCCGCGCCGGAGACCTTCACCGCGACACTCACCGACACCACTGGCTTGCTCTCGGTTACGCAGGTCGGGGCGGCGACGATTACCGGTGACGGCACCACAAGCCTGACGGTCAGCGGCACGCTGGCCGACGTGAACAACACTCTGGCGAGCCTGTCGGACACCGATGGCACTGCCGGTAGTGACACGATCACCGTCAACGCGACCGACAGCTTCGGCAACGCGGCGAGCTCGCAGCAGATCGCGGTGACCACATCAGCCACGGAAGCGCTCACCGTAGCGATCACTGGCACAGCGCAGGAAGGTCAAACGCTGACGGCGGTCGCGAGCAATCCGAGTGCCTCGTTCCAGTGGCAGCTATCAGTGAATGGTAGCACGTGGACGAACATTACCGGCCAGACTGCAAGCACGTACCTGGTCACCGAGGCGGATGAGGGAGACGAGTTGCGGGTCGAGGCTTTCGCTGGCAGCCAGACTGCTGTCAGTGCTGCAACCTCAGCCGTGATCGATATAACGCCCACTCTCGACGTGTCGATCGCACCGACTGCGCCGTTGTCGTTTACCGCCACAGCTGCCACCAACGAGAGCGATGCAACCATCACTTATCAGTGGCAGATGTCGACGAATTCTGGCACTACTTGGACGAATATTGCTGGTGCGACGGGTAGCACCTACACGGCTGCGCAGGAGAATCAGACTTATCTCCTGCGGGTCGAGGCGATCTCCAGTGACACAGATGGCACTGGTACCACGGCGTTCAGCACCTCCGCGTCTGTATTAGGCCGCAGCGGAACTTTGACGCTTAGCGGTTCCGACGAGACATGGGCAGGAGGCAACAACAACTACAGCATGTCGGGGACGACCAACGACAGCACTGTTGTTCTCGGTAATGGCAACGACAGCGTAAGGGCAGTCGGGACCGGCGATACCGTTATCGTTGGGAACGGCCACGACACGCTTTCCCTATCTGGAGACAGCAATACAGCCATATTAGGGAACGGCAGCGACACGCTTTCGCTTTTCGGGAACGATGACACTGCAACGCTTGGCAGCGGCAATGACATAGTATCCGTCGATGGCACAGGCGACGTCGTCACGATCGGCTCTGGCCACGACACAATCACGACTGGCGTGGCCGCCGGAAGCGACACATTCGTCCTCGACGGCAGCAACGCGTCGCTGACGCTTGAAGGCTCCAATAATATGGTGTTCTTGAATGGCGGCACTGACACGATCATTGACTCTCCCGGTGCCGCGGACAACCTGCGCCTCACGATCGAAGCGGGCGGTGGTCATGTGTCGATCTTCCAGTTTTCAGCTGCGAACGGCGTCGTCGAGCTTGTACCAAGTCTTGCCGCACATCTTGATTGGAGTACTCCTACCCAAATAGCGGACGCCGTGACGAGTGACGGTCACGGCGGGAGCTTGTTGAGCCTAGGTGGGTCGGGATCTGTCGATTTTGAACACATTCTACCCGGGCATCTAGCCAGCCATAACTTTGCAATCGGATGAGACTACGTCCGACCTGTCTTGTGGCACGGATGGTGGAAAGAACCTGAGCCGGGCGGCGCGCGTAAGGAGAGCCCAATCGTGGACATGACGAACGACATGCCGCCGCATCGGTTGAGGGCGCGTGCCCGCCCCGAGGTCCCAGCCGAAGGTGGGCGTGGCGGCCATGGCGCGGACGCCGGCCCGATCGGAGAGGACAGCGATGCGCTGCACCCGCGGTTGCGGGCGGTTATCCTGGTCGGCCGCCATTACGGGCGCGAGCTCGATCTGGCCGAGTATGCGAGCCTTGATCGTGCACCGGTGCCCTCTGCCGCGTCGTTGTCGGCGTGGGTACAGGGAAGCGGCCTGTGGTCCCGCGCCGTGCGGCTAAGATGGCGCAGTCTAATGCGCCTCAACGACGCAGCGCCCGTCGTATTGCTGCTGAATGACGGGACGGCCGCGCTGTTGGCCGGGGTCAATCCCGAGCGGAATGTCGTCTACGTCAAGGATCCCCGGGCAGGAGAAGGCGCGGCAGCGTTTGCGGTGGACGAGCGACGTCTGCGCGACGTCTGGGACGGCGAGACGCTGCTCATGCGTACCAATCGCGGCATCACGGAAGCAGATGCAACGTTCTCGATGCGCTGGCTCATGCAGGTCGCGCTGGGCGAGCGTGGCACGCTGCGCGATCTTGCCATCGCTTCCTTCACGATCAGCTTGCTGACCATCGCGCCGCCGCTACTGGTTATGGTCGTGATCAACAAGGTGATGGTGTACCAGAGTGTCTCAACTCTGGCATTGCTGTCGATCATCGTGCTCGTGCTGGCGACGTACGAGATGTGTCTGGGCCATGCCAGGCACCTTATCATCGCCGTGTTGGCAGTGAGGATCGATACCAGGATCAACCTGCATGTATTCGGGCGGTTGCTGCGGCTGCCAATCGATTATTTCGAGCGGCATCAGTCGGGCGATACCATTCACCGCATCCATCAGATCTACAAGGTGCGGGATTTCTTGACCGGCAGGCTGCTGCAAACTGCCCTCGACTTCATTACACTTCTGGTCATTCTGCCGTTGCTGTTCTTTCTGAGCAGCACCCTGACCTGGCTGGTGCTGGCCGGGGCGCTCCTACTGGCGATGATCGTTCTGGTTTTTCTCGCGCCGGTCTCGCGCGCCGTCCGGCAGATGATCCAGGCGGAAATCAACAAGTCGGTGGCCATCACCGAGACCGTGTTTGGCATCCGGACCGTGAAGTCGCTGGCGCTGGAGCCGCAGCGCCAGACGCTGTGGGATGAGCGGGTCGCGGATGTTGCGAAGTGGCGCATGCGCGTCGCCCGGATATCCAACTGGCCGCAGACCCTGGCCAGACCGATCGAGCGGTTCATGTGGATGGGGGTGGTCCTGATTGGCGCCTATTTGGCGATCTACGACCGCAGCGGCTACATGGTCGGCTCGCTGATGGCATTCATGATGCTGTCCCAACGCGTGGCGCAACCGCTGACCGGCGCCGCCAAACTGACGCAGGACTATCTCGAAGTGAAAACCGCCATCGGCATGGCGGCGCAGGTGCTCAACCGCCCGATGGAGAGCAATGCCGGCAGCGGTGGCCTCCGGCCGAGATTTGCCGGCGCGATCACCTTTGATGATGTCACCTTCACCTATCCTGGCAGCCAACTGCCGGCGTTGAGCAAGATCAGTTTTGCGGTGCCGCCCGGCACCGTGCTGGGGGTTGTCGGCCGTTCGGGATCCGGCAAGTCCACCGTTACCCGCCTGCTGCAGGGGATAAACCGAGAGTATTCCGGTTGTGTGCGGATCGACGGGTGCGACCTGCGCGAGATCAACCTGCGCTACCTCCGCCAGAGTTTTGGCGTGGTGCTGCAG
>JASHVB010000486.1 GCA_030039695.1 Acetobacteraceae bacterium | reverse complement strand
ACAGTTCGACGCGATCCAGAAGCGCAAGCCGGCGGCGATGCGGCTGATCGAGACCTATCTGAAGCAGCATCTTGGCCACGCCGATCCGGCGGTTATGGCGGCGTTCCAGGCGGTACCGCGCGAATATTTCCATTATGTTTACTCGGAACGCCGCGCGACGCCAGGTGAGGCTTATGAAGCCGACCCGAAACCCTGGGCCATCGGCTGGGGATCAGCGCTGTCGGATTATCTCGGTCAAGCCTACATGACACAGGTGTGTCAGCCGAAGCCCGGACAGACAACGCTGGAAATCGGCACTGGCAGCGGCTTCCAGAGCGCGCTGCTGTCGCGCATCGTCGACCGGGCCTACACGATCGAGATTATCCAGCCGCTCGGTAACGCGGTGTCGCGCATCTTCGCGCCGCTCGGCTACACAAACGTGCGGACCCGCGTTGGGGACGGTTATTACGGCTGGCCGGAGGTCGAAGGCGGCTTTGACGTCATCATCGTGACATGCGCCGCACAGTACGCGCCCCCAGATCTTTTCCAGCAGATGAAGCCCGGCGGGCTGATGGTGATTCCGATCGGCCAGCCGTTCAAGCGCGGCCAGGTCCTTTATGTCTACACCAAGGACGCGGCGGGCAAGATCCACTCGCGGCGCGATATGGGCGTGTTCTTCATCCCGATGACCGGTGCGATCATGAAACGGCCGCGCGGCGGGGCATAGCCGGCAGGGTCGGCGCGTCGCTCTCCGGGCAGCTACGGTGTGGGGCGATGAGGCGCCCCACCGCATCTAGACTTGAGGCTCACGCGTCACTGCCATGCAACCATCCGATTGGCGCAGTGTCGTCGCGTGGCGAGAGGCTTGTTCTGCTTTGGCGGCCCCCCAGCCTCGATTGCCGCCTCGATGAGCAGATCGAGCATTCAGAACCCCTCGCCTAGCCGAAACGGCAGGCTTTCAATCTCCGCTGCGGTCCACCTGGGAGTGTGACAGACACGGTGTGCCCGAATGCGCGTTTGGACGTCGCCGCGCACCGCGTACTCGTCTGACGACCAGGCACGCTCCATCGAAGCAATCCGGCTCAAGCCATTGCTGTCCCGATCCAGATGCTCTCGGCGCCGAGCCCCTGGCAATGACAGCGGCGCCGGTCAGTGCGACAAGAACACCGGCACAGTCATCTCGCCGAGCAGGGTCCGCGTCACGCCACCGACCACCATCTCGCGCGCCCGCGAGTGCCCGTAGGCGCCAGCCACGATCAGATCCGCGCCGATATCCGCGGCGTAGGAGAGCAACGCCTCGCCGTCGGGTATGTCCTTGGCGACGGTGTGCGCTGCTTCGGCCCTCACGCGGTGCCGTGCCAGGTGCAGCGCGATGTCGGCCGCCGGCACGTCGCCATGGCCGCCGATGCCGTGCCGGGGATTGACTGCCAGCACCGTTACCATGCTCGCCTGTTCCAGGATCGGCAGTGCGTCGTTGACCGCGCGGGCCGCCTCGCGGCTGGCGTTCCACGCGACCAGCACGCGGTCGCCCACGCCCGAGAATTCTCCGGCGAACGGCACTACCAGAACAGGGCGGCCGGATGACATGACGGTGGTTACCACCGTCGCGTCCCAGCCGACGCCCTCGTGCGGCACGTACGGATTGACCTGACCAAGCACGGTTAGGTCGGCATAGCGCGCATGCAGGGCGACGGTGGCCGGCGGGTTGCCCTCGACCAGGCGATAGCCGCCGTCGAGCCCATCGAGCCGGAGGCGTTCACGGAACTCCGCCTCCACCGGTGCGGCAACCGCCACCGCCCGGGCGCGCATCTCGTCCACCGCACGATCCAGCCCGCCGGCGACCAGCGGCAAGGCCGCGCCATAGAAGAACTCGGCCGACGGCAAGTCGATCGCCTGCACGCCTGTCAGCGACGCGTTAAAACGCCGCGCGAGAGCGGCGGCAATGCCAAGTCGGACGGTACAGCGCGGGTAAGGGTCCAGGTGGACCAGCAAGTCCTTCAGAGCCATCGATACGGTCCCCCACTTCCAATGTATGGAGGCCAGTCTGACGTGACCGGCCGAGGTCCGCCTTGACATGGATCATCGGGACATGAACCGGCTAGCGCCGGCCCACGACCAAGTCCTTCAAGGCGTTTAGATGAACGGCGGTGAAGTCGCGGGTCGTCTGGTCGATCAGCTTGCCGAGCGCGTCAAACTTGTTCTGCGCCTACAGAATCATCGCCTCGGGCCGGCTCATGACCAAGCCGTTGAGAGACACGACGCTCTGGCGTTGTTGGTATTGCGTGCGGCCGGTGCCCATCACGCCGCCTGCCGCTCCCATCAGTCCGATCGGCCCGCGGTTCTTCTTGGTGCTCCGTGTTGAAATACCGCAAAGCCGAGCTGCACAGTTTCATCATGCCTGTGAGGTAATCACGCGCGCAGCTCCCACCCCCACCCCCACCGTCACTGCCGGCGGGTTGCGCAGTGTTTGCAAAATGACGCAATACCTCTCGGTCGTGGCGATCATCCGCTCGAGCTTCGCCGCGTCGGCGTCGCAGTCCACGTCGAACCGGAGCGCGATGTCTGTCAGTCCCACCGGCGCGGTGCGATCCACGCCCAGCGTGCCGCGCGCGTCCCAGTGGCCCTCCGCAACCACGCGCCCGTCGCGGATCGTCACGCCCATGGCGGTGGCGACCGCGCGAAACGTGACACCGGCGCATGCGACGAGCGCTTGCAATAGCATGTCGGCAGAGCAAGCGTCCTCGCCCGAGCCGCCGGTGGCGGGATGCAACCCGGCACGAGTGTCGCTGTGCCACGTCGATACAGTGCAGGCGACGCCGGGTGCATCGAGCCGTGCCTCGGCCCAGGCTGGCACCAAGGCCGCCTCAGGCGTGTCGCGATAGCGCTGCTTCAGTGGCGCCTGCGCCGCACGAAGGTGTTCCGCGTCCATACTGGTCCTCCTGTTCCCGGCCCGCGCAGCCTCGCCCCAGTATAGCCGCGATGCAACTCTGGCCATGCCGGATGCGGCTTGGCCAGGAAACCCACGCGCAGAATCGTCCCGCTGCTCCCATTCACGATTGAGCGGGCCTAAGCCAGCACCGCTGATGCGACGAATAACTGGCCCGCGGTCAGGATGTGCTCCCTCAGCCAGGCGGCGGTAGCCGTGGGCACGGTATGCCCGTTGGCCGAGACCGGTCCCGACGTGCCGGCGACGGCGGTCGCCCATTCGCCGGCCGAGGCGGCGGTCGGGGCCATCTGGTGCGACGCGGCCTGAAGCTGAGCAGCAACGCTGGTCGCTGCCGCCAACGCTGGCTTCGGCACTGGGGTGGGTGCCGCGGCCGTGCCAGCTTGCTTGCCTCGACCGGGGCCCCAACGAAACTGTCCGCACCTGCCTTGCGTCCGGCACGGCGATATGCAAATCAGCCCGGATGGGGACCAATTTGTCTTGGAAAACGTCCAGAGATGAATGACATCATCCTGGAAACAGAAGGGTTGACTCGCGAGTTCGGCGGCTTTGTTGCCGTGGACGATGTTTCCTTGCGCGTGCGGCAGGGCACGATCCACGCACTGATCGGCCCAAACGGCGCAGGGAAAACCACGTGCTTCAATCTGCTGACGGCATTCCTGCCGCCGACCAGCGGCAAAATTCGCTTCAAGGACCGCGACATCACCGGCATGAGGCCCGCACTGGTCGCGCGGCTTGGCCTGGTGCGCAGCTTCCAGATCTCCGCGGTATTTCCGCATCTGACCGCGCTGGAGAACGTGCGCCTCGCGTTGCAGCGCGCACGCGGCCCCAGCTTCGATTTCTGGCGCTCGGAACAAGCGCTGCGCGTCTACGACGATCGCGCGCGCGAGCTGCTGTTCGATGTCGGCCTGTCCGGGCTGGCGGAGACCGTCGTGGCGGAGCTACCTTACGGGCAGAAACGCGCCTTGGAGATCGCGACGACGCTGGCGCTCGATCCGGAAATGATGCTGCT
>JASHVB010000485.1 GCA_030039695.1 Acetobacteraceae bacterium | reverse complement strand
GGCCAGGATGATGCCAGGGACGGGCACGACCTCGATCACCGACACGGTACTGCTGACAAAGCAGGCGGAGGATCTTGGTTGTCCCGGCGCCCTGCTGCTGCCCCCATTCTACTACAAGAACCCCTCGGAAGACGGACTACTCGCGTATTTCGACGAGGTGATTCAGCGGGTCAGTGGTTCGATCAAGATCTACCTGTACAACTTCCCTCAGCAGTCGGCGATTCCATTCAGCGTGGACTTCATCGGACGGCTGCTGAAAGCCCATCCCGGCAAGGTGAAGGGCATCAAGGATTCCAGCGGCAATTATGAAAACGGCTTGGCGTACGTGGAAAATTTCGCGCGCGACGGATTCGAGGTGTATGCTGGGGACGATACACTGCTGGTTCCGCTGCTGAAGAAGGGCAGCGCAGGATGCATCACGGCGGCGTCCAATGTGAATTGCTCTGTCGGCGCGCAGGCCTATGTGGGCTTGAATACGCCAGCGGGCGAGGCGGCACATGAGATCCTCAGTGCCACGCGCAAGGCGGTGATTTCGGTTCCCCTGATCCCGGCACTGAAGTCGCTGGTCGCACGCAATACGGCGGATGCCCGCTGGCACAACATCCGCCCGCCGCATTTGCAGCTGACCGAGGCGCAACGGCGCACTCTGTTTGCTGCGTTTGATGCCTGTGGTGTGGATCTGGCGAAAGCGGCGTAACCGGGACCATCATCTTCGGGGTTGACGAATCACTTGCACGCAGTCCTTCTGACGCCATGGCACTGCCGTCTGCGGAGCTTCTGACACTGCCGAATGGTGAAGCGCGTGTCGAATGGCGCCGCAGCGCACGCGCGCGGCGCATCAGTTTGAGGATTGATCCGCGCGGTGGCGCCGTTGTCGTGACGTTGCCGCCGCGCGCCGGGCGCGGTGCCGGCATGGCGTTGCTGATGACGCATGCCGACTGGGTCAGCGATCGTCTGAACGCGCTGCCCAGCCCAATCGCGTTTGCTGATGGCTCGTTCGTGCCAATTGCGGGTGTCGAGCATCGCATCCGGCATGTTCCCGGCGGTTGTGGTGGCGCTTGGTTGTATGACAAGGAGTTACACGTTTCGGGGGAGACCGATTTCCTGCGGCGGCGCGTCATCGACTTCCTGCGAGCTGAGGCACGGCGGCGCCTCTCGGTGCTGGTTTCGACCAAAGCAGCAACCGCAGGCGTGCACGCTCACCGCGTTGCGGTGAAGGATACGACCAGCCGCTGGGGCAGCTGCGCGCCGGATGGATCGCTCGCGTTCAGCTGGCGGCTGGTAATGGCACCCGAGTTCGTCCAGGACTACGTCGCAGCACATGAAGTCGCGCATTTGCAGCACATGGACCACGGACGGCGCTTCTGGGCACTGGTCGATCGCCTCACGCCGCACGCGCAAACGGCGATTCCGTGGCTGCGGAAGGAGGGTACGCGGCTGCTACGGATTGGCTGATGCGTGACGCGGCGTTGCGCATACACTACCATTAGCGCGTCGGGCCTTGGAGACGCGCATGATGGAGCCGCTAGAGCATCTCAGGATGCTGAGAGAAAGCGCCGCGGGCATCGCACCACGCAATGGCGATCTGCAACGCATTCGGGCCCTGCGCTTCACCGAGCCCGGGTTCGATCGTCAGACATGGCTGAAGATGTGCGAGATGGGCTGGCTCGGCCTCGGCGTTGCCGAGGAAGCCGGGGGCTCCGGTTTGGGAGTGCAAGAGCTCTGCGCGCTGGCCGAGGAGCTCGGCGCGGGGCTAGTGCCGGAGCCGTTGATTCCAGCAGCGATGGCGGCGTGTCTGCTGCCGGCGGGTCATTTGCCGGCGGTTCTGACCGGCGAACGCATCATATTGCCGGCATGGCAAGAACAACCTGGCAGCCTTGCGCTTGAAGGTGACACGCAGTTGCATGCGGGCAGATTGATCGGACGCAAGATTTTCGTGCCCATGGCAGCCGGTGCCGATGCATTCCTGGTCACCGTGCCCGGCGGGCTTGCGCTGATTGAGCGGAGTGCGCCGGGACTGCGCCTCGCGGTCCAACCGACGCAGGATGGCGGACACTTCGGCACGCTAACATTCGACAACTCTCCGGCCGAGGCGGTCGCAGGGGACGCCAGCGGCGCACTCGAACAAACGATTATTGCGAGTTCCGCGTATCTTCTGGGGCTGATGGACCGCGCGTTCGCAATCACGCGCGACTACATGAAGACACGGGAGCAATTCGGGCAGAAGATCGGCAGCTTCCAGGCGCTCCAACATCGGGCAGCGGACATGCTGATCCAGTTGTCGTTGACGCGGGCGGTTGTGAGGTCGGCAGCCCAGACCCTGGACAAGGAGCCACGTCGTGCGCCCTGCCAGGCTGCGGTGTCACGCGCGAAATTGCGGGCTTCCGATGCAGCGATGGTCGTGACGCGCACATGCATCCAGCTGCATGGTGGTATAGGTTACACCGACGCGGCCGACATTGGGTTGTTTTTACGCAAGGCGATGGTCCTGGCGCCACTTTGCGGGACCCAGGCGGCGCATCGTGCCCGGTTCCGCGCCGTTGCCCCGGAGGTGAGTGACGAATGATCACAACGTGTGAGGTGCAACGGCAAAAACGAATTTCTGCCACGACGGACGTTCGCTGACCCCAGACCGAATCGTGGAACGGCACGCTGCCGAGGCATCCCGCGAAGGACCCGCACAGCTTCTTTTCGCCACGGAATTGATCAATCCGTTCATCCCGCGCGGGGACGCCGTAAGCGCGCTGGATCTCGGGCGCGCGACGTTGCGCCGGACTGCCCGGGTGAGCCGGCGCTGCACGCGCAGTCATCACCCCGAGACACCTCCGTCCTATTGCCTGCCCTCGCCAATCGGCGTCACCTCGCTTGTCATACCCGCAAGCAATTCCGCCACGTGACGGACCTCCATGGCATGGCCTTCACGCTTGAGGCGGCCAGCCATATTCAGCAAGCATCCAAGATCGCCGGCAACCAGCGTGCCGACCCCCGTTGCAACGGCGTCCTTAACCTTGTCGGTGGCCATGCGCACAGAAATCTCAGGATATTTCACGCAGAACGTGCCGCCGAACCCGCAGCAGATCTCCGGCTCTTTCATCTCCACCAACGCGACACCGAGGTTCTGGAGAAGACGACGAGGCTGCTGCTTGATTCCCAGTTCCCGAAGCCCCGAGCAACTGTCGTGATACGTAACCGGGCCACCGGCATAATTCCCAGGCAGCCGGTCAATGCCGATGACGTCTGTCAGGAAACTGACAAGCTCGAACGTCTTGTCGGCTAGCGCCATCGCCCGGGCCCGCAGATTAGGATCATCATCGAACAAGTGCGACATATGGCATTTCAGCATGCCGGCACATGAGCCCGACGGTGCGACGACGTAATCGTAGCTGGCGAATGCGTCCAGGATGCCGCGGGCAAGGTCGCGTGCTGTGCCGCGATCCCCGGAGTTGTACGCCGGCTGTCCGCAGCACGTCTGTCCACGCGGTACTTCGACCCGGCAGCCTGCTTGCTCCAGCAGACGAAGCGCCGCAAAGCCGACGCTCGGGCGGTAAAGGTCGACCAGACAAGTCACGAACAAGGCGACACGAGGCGTTGCGGTGGACATGACCCAGCCTAACCCTGCCTCGGCCCGCAGGCCAGACGAGGCACACGCTGGGGGCAGGCACTTCGTAAATCAGGCGCGGGGTGGATTTCCCGTCCGCTTCGTGCGAAGCGTCTCGCCGCCCGGCATCGATCACCGCGAGGCCGACTGGCGCCGCGTCAGGAGGCTGGGAGGTTCCTGATGGCCGGCTTCGATCCACCCTGCTGACGCCACCACGAGGAACCGTGCAGGCTCCGCTACAAAGAACGCAAGGATAGACTCATGAAATCCGACCTGGAGATTGCCCGCGAAACCAAGCTTCGGCCTATCGCCGAAATCGCCGCGAAACTCGGCATCGCCGACGATGCGCTGGAACCCTACGGGCGAGACAAGGCCAAGGTCGGTTTTGATTTCATACAGGCACAGCAGAGCAAGCCTGATGGCGCCCTGGTTCTGGTCACCGGCATCAACCCCACGCCCGCCGGCGAGGGCAAGACGACGACCACAGTCGGCCTTGGCGACGCGCTGAACCGGATCGGCAAGCGGGCGGTGATCTGCCTCCGCGAACCGAGCCTTGGCCCCAGTTTCGGCATGAAGGGCGGCGCGGCCGGCGGCGGCTACTCGCAGGTTGTGCCCATGGACCAGATCAACCTGCACTTTACCGGCGATTTCCACGCCGTCACTTCGGCCAACAATCTGCTCGCCGCGATGATCGACAACCACATCTACTGGGGTAACGGCCTGGGCATTGACGCACGCCGTGTCGCTTGGCGTCGCTGTATGGACATGAATGACCGCTCGCTGCGCAGCATCGTCGGCAGCCTGGGCGGCGTAGCCAACGGCTTTCCGCGCGAGGATGGCTTTGACATCAGCGTCGCGTCGGAAGTGATGGCGGTGTTCTGCCTGTCGCGCGACCTCGACGATCTCCAGGCACGCCTGGGCCGCATGATTGTGGCGCAGACCCGCGACGGCAAGAACATCACCGCGAAGGATCTGAAAGCCGACGGCGCCATGGCCGTGCTGCTGAAAGACGCGCTGGCGCCCAACCTGGTGCAGACGCTGGAAGGATCGCCCGCTTTCGTCCACGGCGGCCCATTCGCCAATATTGCACATGGCTGCAACTCGGTCGTGGCGACCAGCCTCGGCCTCAAGACGGCCGATGTGGTGGTCACGGAATCCGGCTTCGGCGCCGACCTGGGCGCGGAGAAATTCATCGACATCAAGTGCCGCTCCGCGGGATTGCGGCCGTCGGTCGCAGTGGTCGTGGCCACTGTTCGCGCACTGAAAATGCACGGCGGTATCGCCCGTTCGGCGCTCGGCAAAGAAGACGTCGCGGCCGTGCAGCGCGGCACGGCGAACCTCGCGCGGCATGTGGAAAATCTTGGCAAGTTTGGCCTGCCAGTCGTCGTGGCGGTGAACCACTTCAATTCCGACACCGAGTCGGAATTCGCGATAATCCGCGATGCTATGGCCTCGCGCGGTGTGGAAGCGATTTCCTGCACGCACTGGGCGGATGGCAGCAAGGGCACCGAGGCGCTGGCCCGAGCAGTCCTGGCGCGGATCGAGGGCAAGTCGGCCCCCAAGCCGCTCTACCCGATCGAACTGAAGCTTGCGGACAAGATCCGCACCATTGCACGCGAGATATACCGCGCCGCTGACATCTCAATGTCCGATGCCGTGGCCCGCCGGCTCGCCGGCTACGAGGAGGCCGGGTTCGGCAATCTGCCAATCTGCGTCGCCAAGACCCAGTACAGCTTCACAGCCGATCCGACGGTGATGGGGGCGCCAGAAGGCCACATCCTGCCGGTGCGCGAAGTCCGCCTTTCGGCAGGTGCCGGCTTCGTCGTGGCGATGTGCGGCGACATCATGACCATGCCGGGCCTGCCGCGCGTGCCCGCCGCCGAAGCGATCCACCTCAACGCGGACGGCGAAATCGAGGGATTGTTCTGAGGCAAACCACCAGTCTTGCCGGGGCATGACGCCTCGCCCCGGCTGGGCTATAGCGGCGCCATGGTTGCGGCCCGCTCGCTGATTCGGATCGCCGTTAACGTCGCGATTGACGGTGTGCTGGCCGCCGCCGCGGCGCCGGCGGCGTTGTGGCTCGCCGAACCCGGCAGTGCCACGCTGAATGAGCCCTGGCTGCCGGCGCTCGGGGCCGCCGCGCTGCTGGTGGCTGGCCTGCCGTTCCGCCTGTCCCTGCAGTACTGGCGATTTGCCGGAATCGAAGACTTGCTCGCAGTGGCCGCATCCTGTGCCGGTGGCGCGGCATTGTTGACACTTGCGCTCACCCTGCTGCGGATGCCGCTACCCAGCCCGGCCTACCCATTCATTCACGCGCTGACGCTGCTGGTACTGCTTGGCATTCCCCGCGTCGTCTACCGTCGCATGCAGACCCGCAGCGGCGCCCGATCATCGGAGAATGGCGCACGCTCCATTCTGCTGGTCGGCGCCGGAAAGGAGGCCGATCTATTCCTGCGTGCGCTGGCCAGCGATCGGCGTCAGGCATTCAGGGTCGAGGGTTTGCTCGCGACCAGTTCACGCCAGACCGGGCGGCGCATCCAGCAGCACCCTATTCTCGGTCCACTTGACCAGGCCGACGCTGTCCTGGAACAACTCGCCGCCCAAGGTCGCCTGCCCGATGCGTTCGTGATCGCGACGCCGGACCTGTCCGGGCAGGCACTCGCCGACCTCGTGGACTGCGCAGAGCGCTATGGCATCGCCCTCCAACGGGCGCCGCAACCAACAGCGCTCGACCCCGCCGGACCAAGCGTGCCGGCGCGGCCGATTCAGTTGCGCCCCGTAGCCATTGAGGACTTGCTCAATCGTCCGCAGGTGCCACTCGACCGTGACGCGATGGCACGGCTGATCCAGGGCCGCCGCGTCATCGTCACCGGCGCCGGCGGCACCATCGGCAGCGAGCTTGCCCGCCAGGTCGCCGCACTCGGGCCACAGCTTCTGGTCCTCCTGGACAACGGCGAATACGCGCTGTGGCAGATCGACCTCGAGCTGGCAGAGACCTATCCGGAAGCACATCGCCATGCGCTGATCGCCGATATCCGCGACGAAACCCGCGTGCGCGCGGTTTTCGAGGAATTTCGGCCCGAGCTCGTGTTCCACGCCGCGGCCCTGAAGCACGTGCCGATGGTGGAAGACAACCCGTTGGAAGGTTTGCTGACCAACGCCGCTGGGACCCGCCATGTTGCGGATGCCGCACGCGCCGTCGGCGCGCGGGCGATGGTGCTGATCTCGACCGACAAGGCGGTGAACCCGACATCGGTGATGGGCGCATCGAAGCGCCTTGCCGAGATGTACTGCCAGGCACTCGACATCGCGGCGCGCAACGCCGGCCACGGCATGCGCTGTATCACGGTCCGATTTGGCAATGTCCTCGGCAGCACCGGTTCGGTGGTACCCCTGTTCCAGCGCCAGCTTGCGCGCGGCGGCCCGCTGACCGTTACCCATCCCGACATGCGGCGATATTTCATGACTGTGCGAGAGGCCGTCGGCCTGGTGCTCCAAGCCAGTGTCTTGGGTGTCGGCGATGTTGACCTGCCGGCGGTCCGAGACGGCGGAATCTTCGTCCTGGACATGGGAGAACCGGTGAAGATCGTCGATTTGGCCCGCCAGATCGTCCGCCTCGCCGGGCTGCACCCTGATGTGGACGTGGAAATTCGCTTCACCGGCCTGCGGCCAGGCGAGAAGCTGCATGAAGAGTTGTTCCACGGACAGGAACCGCCTGTGCCGACCGGCCAGCCCGGTCTTCTGATCGCGGCGCCGCGCACAGCAGACCCGGCAATCGTCGGCCGGGCCATCGACGAAATCGCCGCCGCCTGCCGAGGCGGACAGGCGCGGCTGGCGCTGGCGTTGCTCGGCCGCCTGGTCCCCGAGTTTGCGCACAAGACCGCTGCTGCCGACGAAGTGCGCGCCTGATCCTGAAAGCGAGTGCGTGAATGACCGATCAGCCGCGTCCCACCGTGCCGTTCCTCGACCTCAAGGCCCAACAGGCGCGCATCGCCGCTGATTTGCGCGTGCGGCTCGAGCGGGTACTCGCACATTGTCAGTTCATCCTTGGTCCGGAAGTGACCGAGCTGGAAGATGCGCTGTCGGAACTGTGCGGTGCACGGCATTGCGTCGCGGTGAGTTCCGGCACCGACGCCATCCAGATCGCGCTGATGGCCGAGAACATTGGTCCCGGCGACGCGGTTTTCCTGCCCGCCTTCACCTATACCGCGACCGCTGAGGTGCCGTTGGTGCTTGGCGCCACGCCTGTGTTCGTCGATGTCGATCCACGCACGTTCCAGATCGATCCGGCGCACCTGGCACACCGTGTTTCGGAAATCCGCGCTGGCGGCAAGCTGCGGCCGCGCGCGCTCATTGGCGTCGATCTGTTCGGCCAACCCGCTGATTGGCCGGCACTTTCCGCCATTGCTATGCGGGAAGGGTTGTTCACGCTCGACGATCTCGCACAGAGCTTCGGGTGCACGCTGCATGGCGAAATGCTTGGCACTGCAGCAGATGGGACTGCGACGAGCTTTTTCCCGTCGAAGCCGCTGGGCGCCTACGGCGATGGTGGCGCACTCTTTACCCAGAGCAATGAACGAGCAGCGATTTACCGTAGCTTGCGTACCCATGGTGAAGGCAATACGCGCTATGAAGTGCTACGCACCGGTATGAATGGCAGGCTCGACTCGATGCAGGCGGCGGTGTTACTGGCGAAACTGACTGTGTTTGCCGATGAACTCGCAGCACGGGAACGGGTCGCCCGCTATTATGACGCGCATTTGGCGAACATGGTGCAGACACCTGTGCGCGTGGCCGACAGTACAAGCGCCTGGGCCATCTACGCGATCCTGTTGCGCGACTCTGCCGAGCGCGATCGGGTACAGCGTTCACTGCAAGATCGCGGCGTGCCAACTGCCATCTATTACCCGCGTCCTTTGCATCGACAGCCCGCTTATCGCGACCACCATGATGGCACCGCGCTGCCGTCATCGGACGACCTGGCGGATCGCATCCTGGCCTTGCCGATCCATCCCTATCTGACCGACGCCGGGCTTGAGCAGGTATGCGACTCGCTGCGTGCCGTGCTGGGCTGATCCATGCGCCTCCTCGCACGATTTGTTGTCCTGACGACAATTCTCACCGGATTCGCTGTAACGGCTCCAAGCGCACGCGCCATTCTTGCGGCCGTGCCGATCAGTCGCATGGATCTGCATTGGTGGCGTGTCCGATTCGAAGCAAAGCAGGCTGAGCTGCGCGAGCGCAACCCTGCACTGGTCTTCTATGGCGACTCGATCACACAGGACTGGGAACAGCGCGACCCGCAGCCTTGGGCCGACTTTGCCCCAATATGGCAGCGCTTCTACGGCGACCGCAACGCGGTCAACCTTGGTTTCATCGGAGACACCACAGCCAGCCTGCTGTGGCGCATCGAACATGGCGAAGCGTCAGGAATCGCTCCCAAGGTCGCGGTGGTACTGATCGGCGCCAACAACCTGGGTCATCTGCACTGGTCTGCGGCAGACACGGTCCTGGGCATCGATACGATCATCCGCCAATTGCGTGAGCGGCTGCCACACACCAAGATTCTGCTGTTGGGCATACTGCCATCGGATCGTTCGGCCTGGGCGACAGAGACCACCGCAGCGGTGAATCAGGAACTTGCTTCACAATTCGCGCACGCGACCGATGTCAGGTTTCTCGACGTTGGGCACGTGTTCGTGCGCGACGGCAAACTCGATCCAAGTTTGTACTTGGACCCACGAAAGAAGCCACCCGAAGCGCCACTGCATCCAACAGCGCAGGGCCAGGCGTTGATGGCAGCGGCGATGGAACCGACACTCGCCGCGCTGATGGGCGACAATATTCATCGTTAGGAGACAGAGCGATGCCAAAGGCCTACTGGATTGCCAGCGTCGATGTGGACGATCCGGAAGGATACAAAGCCTATGTAGCCGCCAATGCGGCCGCGTTTCGGAAATATGGCGCGAGGTTCGTGGTACGGGGCGGACGGTTCGAAGTGCGTGAAGGAAACAGCCGATCGCGCAACGTCGTTCTGGAATTCAAGGATTATGCAACTGCATTGGCTTGCTATGACTCGCCGGAATACAGTGCGGCAAAAGCCTTGCGACAGGAAAATTCAAAAGCAAATCTGATTATCGTAGAAGGTTACGACGGCGATCAGCCGTAAGTGGGTTGGTCGTCGCAGGCAGTGAAGCAACGATGCAATCTGGCCGATCTAGGGCACGCACGCGGCTGAGATTGCTTCGATCCATGCGGCCAGAAACAGTTTCCCCATTCCCCTTTTGCAAGAGGGGCTGAGGAAGCGGCAGACCGTCCCTCGACCGGCCGGAGGGGCGTTTTCACACCAGTGTCGAAAGCCGCCCCCGAGTTGGTGTGAAATCTTGATTGTTGCATCAGTGCAGGCATACTCGATCCTTAATCCGCCAATGGGATGAAGAAATCGTCGCACACGATTCTAGCTATCTGCTTGAACCCCTTTTTTTGCAGATATCGCCTAATCTCGTTACTTCCCAGTTCAAATCCAAGTCTTTTCCCCAGAAGTGGCAGCCACCGAAATCCAAGGTCATTTTCAATTCCGATCAGACGTACCTTAACTCGTGCGAAGTCGATGCCTTGTAATACATTCATCTCGTAGCCCTCAACGTCGATGGATAGGTAATCAATCTCCTCTATTGCGTGCTGAGGCAGAATGTCTCTCAAGGCTTTCTGCTCGACAGTCTTCCTTGTGTATCCGCCACTGACCTTGTTGAAGCCGTCCACACCCGACAACCCAATTTGCTCGGTCGCTTCGATAAAAGGCACAGCTTTGTCTTCTGATCCTGCAACACAAGTAAGACACGGTGTGGTTCTTAAACCTGACCATTGCTCACTCAGCCATGTCTGTGGCTCTATAGCCAAGCCAGTCCATCCATTGAGTTCGAGAAGATACGTGTTACTGTTTAAGGTCGGATGGTTTGCGCCGACGTCAACGAAGATCCCGTCTGCCTTACTCTTGTATATACGCCTAAGAACAAATGCATCTTGACCATATTCGCTATAAGATTGTCTCCCTTTGGAGGGCATTGATTCGCCCCCTCCGTACATTCTACGGATGTCATCATCGGTCAAAGCTGCACGACTATTATATACGTAAAGCGAGTAGTTGTTCGTGTAAATCCTTACCAATACCCTCATCGCTGCTTTCCATAATTTCTTAGCATAGATTCTGATACCCATGGAGCGTTCTCCTCAGTTGTGGATCGGCTTGCCACATCAAAAGCCAGATTATTGAGTACTTGCAAGCTGGCCGGTAACCGTCCGCTCACGCTTTCGATTACCCACATTTTCATGCGGCCACGGCGGCCCCCAGAGCGATGTCTGTCAAGCGCGACAGTCCGCGCCACATGACCATATTGCCGGGTGGCGGATCATTAGCACGGGCGAGATAGCCACCAAGCCGTGCTATCTTGATCAGATAATGACCCAGTGTCTTTCGCCGTGGCGAGTTCCGGTCCTTTACAAGCTTGTCCAAGAGACCGATTTCGACGTCTGTCAGCGCGACTGTCGGTGGTGCATCCGCCATAGACCGGTTGAGCATCGTCATCCAGAAGACGCGCCAGCTCAGGATGCAAAAGACAGCAATCAGATTGGTCAGGCGCTGAGCAGTGGTGAGCCTCGATTCCTCAGCCTTGCATCCAGACTTGAGGATCTTGTGGAATACCTCGATCTTCCATCTCTGGGCATACCACTGCAGCTTCTCAATCGCGTCCCTGCGGGATTGCACCGGTAGATCGGTGATCAGCTTCCATTCGATCTTTTTCCGATGTTTCGGCGTTCCACGCTCCTCAGCGTGGATCACAGTCAGGGTCAGTGCCGGGTATTTCTTCTGTTTGCCAATCGGCGGCAGAACCTGGAGCTTGCGGTACTTGATTTCGAGTACAGCCTGGTCCGGGTCGCCGCGATCATTCCGAACCTCGATGCGATGAAGTCCCTTGACGGCAACTTCCGCCATTTCGTCCGCGACTGTATGGCCTCCGTCCCCTGCCAGACGGTCGACACAGGTTCTGATCAAGAAGTGCGTCCCAATCTCTTGTGCGGCGCAGAAGAGCTCATAGATGTCGCTCTCACGATCACCGATATGAACGCATCGTTTAGCATCACCCAGCAGTTCGGTCGATTGTCTCACATTTTCCAACCATCTGATGCTTTCCTTTTTGTCGATGGGTACCCGTGTTGGATTGACCTTCTTCTTCAGTGCGTTCGTTCCCTTGAATTTCTTCCGGGTCCAGAACTTGGCCGCGGCGAGGCCGAGTGGTAGCCCATCGCTTGTCACAGCTAGACTTGAATGCATCAGGATGCCACATGCCGTTCGTGCCCTTGGTCGTCCTGCCAGGTCTCGGCTGAGGGCGACGGATCTCGTGATGCCGATTCTTTCAGGATTACCGCTCTTGTAGGTGAACTCGGTCGTGTCATGCAGCACGAATACCGGCCCGTCACTGGCCGCAACCCGGTCGCGCGTCGACTGAAAATGGCCGGCCAGAATGTCTGCTTCGTTGACCCGCTCATTGGAGAAGAAGCGATAAGCCGCCTTTGTGTTGGCCCAATCCTGGCAGACCAGCGGAATGCTTTGACCCATGGCGCCTCCCAGCTGCGCCAGTAGCTTGCCGAGCCTCGTCTTCAGGCGTTCATCGGCCATGCTGCATCCGGCAATCTCGGAGTCAAACCATGCGGCCCCAGTCGTGTCCATTGCACCGCTCCCGATTCGGAGCTGGGCAAGGAGTCACAGGCGATTCGAGCCGGGCAACATGGCTCTCACTGAACCAGGCTCAACGCAATTGCATGGCGCCTCCGCACGAAACAAAACTTCGCATCGCTGTGGCACTCGATTCTTTTCGGACACCGGCTTCCTCGGCTCGATTCGAAATAGACGATCGATTCGGTTCGCAACGATCATCTACATGTGATTGCGCGAGGACCGATTTGTGGGTAATCGAAAGGCTGGTCTCACGCTTACCCACTTCCGACATGCGCCGCTCCTTCTGGAGCCTGCAGAAGGAGGCTCCAGCGGCACGATTTATCCGCTTCCGCGGCCACGTCGCTACACGTCCGAGGGCGCACGCTTACGCTCCACCTACTGGTCCATTCTGTCGAGGGCGAATACAGCGTAAGCGATGTTCTGCGGCCGTTCTTCTGTTCGCGCGCCGGATATGCTGGAAGACCCCGAAGCGAGGGGCATCGAGTTATCATTACGGACGAAGTTAACGACGACGCGAAGACGGAACGGCCGATGGACACTCACCTCCCTCTCGGCCGCCAACAGCACCCGGCCCACATCAGTGTCACCGGGAAGATCGGTGACCTGGCCCTGTTGATCCTTGATGGCTGTTTCGCTGTGAGCGTCCAGCTCACGCCGAGCACAGCGCGCGCACTGGCTGAGCAGCTGCTCGCGCGCGTATCACGGGGGCTTGATGTTCCTGCGCCATGACAGGGTGGACCCGGGGCCAGCAGGGGACGGGGCGGTCAGTGGACTGATTCAGTTGTTGGCCAATGCCACGGCATGAGTTCGTCGATACGGGACTGCGGCCACCCGTTGACAAGGCGTGTCAGCAAGTCGGTGAGGTAGCGCTCCGGATTGACCAGATTCAACTTGCAGGTCTCAACGAGCGAAGCGATGCGGGCCCAAACGCCACCACCTTCGTCGCTGCCGGCGAACAACGAATTCTTTCTCGACAATTTTATCGGCCTCATCGCTCGCTCGATGCTGTTGGTATCCAGCTCGATACGACCGTCGTCCAGGAACTGTACGAGGCCGTGCCAGTGGTTCATGCCGTAGCGGATGGCATCCGCGGTCGGGCTGCGGCCTGGGAGTTTTGCCAGTTGTTCGGCAAACCAGGCGTGAAGGCTCGCAACCATGGGCTTGCTTTCCGCCTGCCGTACCACGAGCCTGTGCTCGGCGCTCTTGCCGCGGATCCGGGCTTCGATCTCATAGAGTGCCGCGATGCGCGACAACGTCTCGACCGCGATCGGCGCTCCGGACTTGGCCAGATCGTAAAACTCGCGACGCAGATGGCTCCAACAGAACGCGATGGTGATCGCCGGGTCATCGCCGGTAGCATTCGGCAACCTCGTGTATGCCTCATAGCCGTCGCACTGCAGA
>JASHVB010000484.1 GCA_030039695.1 Acetobacteraceae bacterium | reverse complement strand
TTTAACATCACCAATGGCCTGATCATTGGCGCCTTCTACGTGCTGATGGCATTGGGCCTGTCGCTGATCCTGAACCTCAGCAATGTCATCAACTTCGCACACGGCAATTTCCTCGCGCTGGGCGGCTATTTCGCCTTCGTGCTGACGCCGGTGGTGGGCTTCTGGGGCGCACTGCTGATCTCGCCGGTGATCACCGCAATTCTGGGGCTGATTCTGGAACGCCTGATGATTCGTCGGGTGTACCGCCGCGATCCTGTGTACAGCCTGCTGCTGACCTTCGGTCTTGCGTTCATCATCCAGGACGTTTGCCGTTTCGTGTGGGGACCAAACGGCCTGCCGCTCAGCGTGCCCGATGCGATCGCCGCGCCCCTCAGCAGCGAGTTCTTCTTCATCACTTGGTACCGCATCTTCATGGTGGTGGTCGTTGCGCTGGCGGTGACGGCGTTGTTTGCCTTCCTGCGCTACAGCAGGGTCGGGGTGCGCATCCGCGCTGGCACGCTGGACCTGGAAACAGTATCCGCGCTCGGCGTGAACGTCGGTTTCCTGCGCAGCTTCAATTTTGGCCTCGGTTGCCTGTTGGCCGGCCTCGCCGGCGTGCTCGCGGGCGGTCAGATCGGCCTGAACCCCAACATGGGCGACGACCTGCTGATGCCGAGCTTTATCGCCATCATCGTCGGCGGCGTAGGCAGCCTGGCCGGCACGTTGGTCGGCGGATTGTTGATCGGCGTTGCCGCCGCGGTAACCACGGTCTTCTGGCCATCCGGAAGCGAGGCCGTCATCTACATGATCATGGCCATCGTACTCATCATTCGCCCGCGCGGGCTCATGGGTGAGGAAGGAATGCTCACATGAACAGCGCAGCCACATCCACGGTCACTGCCGTGCGCGGGGGCATCGATCCCCGCTGGGGAAAACTGCTGGTCATCTGGGCAGTCTTGCTCACCGTGCCGCTGTGGCTGCCGTTTCTCGGCGGCTACACCGCACTGGCAGGTCGCGTGCTGGTACTGGGCCTCGCCGCGATGTCGTTCAACATCCTGCTGGGTTTTACCGGCATGATGAGCTTCGGGCATGCGGCATATTTTGGCCTGGGCGCTTATGGTGCAGGCTTGGCGCTGAAGTTCGTGGCGCCATCCACGCCGTTGGCGATGTTGTGTGGCACGCTCCTGGGCGGGGTTGCAGGCGCGATCGTCGGCGCGTTTATCGCACGACGGCGTGGTGTCTACTTCGCAATGGCCACGGTCGCTTTTGGGCAAATAGGATTCTACATTGCCTATACGTGGAACGACCTGACTGGTGGTTACGATGGGTTGCGTGGCTTCACTCGCGCCCCGATCAATCTTGGCTTTACCTCGATCGACATCGCCAACAATGGCACGCTGTTCTACTATTTCTTGTTGACGATGTTCGCCGCTGCGGTGGCACTGCAGGGTCTGCTGCTGGGATCACCGTTCGGCCGCACGCTCCTGGCAATCCGCGAGAACGAACGCCGCGCCCGTTTCCTGGGCATTCCGATCGAACGGCATATCTGGCTGTCGTTTACGGTATCCTGCCTATTCACCGGCTTCGCCGGCTCGCTTTACGCGCTGCTGAACAACTTCGCCGATCCGATGGCGATGCACTACTCGCTCTCGGGTGAGATCGTGATCATGGCCGTCCTGGGCGGCATGCGATCGTTCTGGGGCCCGCTGGTGGGCGCGGCGGTGTTCGTTGTGGTGCAGGACTACATCTCTTCGATGACCGTGAACTGGATGAGCTTTGTCGGCCTGATTTTCGTGCTGGTTGTGTTGTTCTTCCCGCGCGGCCTGTTGGGCATGTTTCAGCGGAAGGAGACGGCATGACCGCGATGCTGGAAGTGCGCGACGTGTCGAAGCATTTCGGCAGCCTGCGCGCAGTGCAAGGCGTTTCCATGTCAGTGGCGCCGGGCGAATTGCGCGCCATTATCGGGCCGAACGGCGCCGGCAAAACGACATTCTTCAACACGATCTCCGGCTTCTTTCCACCGACCAGCGGCGACATCGTCTTCAACGGTGAGGTCGTGACGAAGCGCTCGGTTAGCGAACGCGTCGCCATGGGCATGGCGCGAACGTTTCAGATCACCGAAATCTTTCCCGAACTGACAGTGCGCGAGAATATCCGCATCGGCGCGGAGAGTGCGGCCGGCCTGAAACTGAAGCTGTGGCGCAGCAAGGCCACCGCCGAGGCTGTTGAGGGCCGTATCGAGGAATTGCTCGGTCTGGTGGGGCTGTCCGGCAAGTCGGACCGGCTAGTCGGCGAACTGTCACATGGCGATCAGCGTTCGGCGGAGATCGGCATGGCGCTGACGCTGCGTCCGAAGCTGCTGCTGCTCGACGAACCGACCGCGGGTATGGGCGAGCAGGAGACGTATCAGATCGCAGGCCTGATTCGCCGCCTGCACAAGAATAGTAATTACACAATCGTCCTGATTGAGCATGACATGCGGGTGGTGTTCAACTTGGCGGACCGCATCAGCGTGCTGGACCAAGGCAAGCTGCTGGCTGACGGCACGCCGGCGGAGATCGCCGCGGATCCGCACGTGCAGGCGGCATATCTGGGGAAGGCGGAATGAGCGCGGCACTGCATGCCGAAGGGCTGAACACGTATTACGGCAAGA
>JASHVB010000483.1 GCA_030039695.1 Acetobacteraceae bacterium | reverse complement strand
CGCCACGCTGCTTCATGGTGGCCGCGGCCATGGATGAACAGATTGAGATGAAGTTGCTGCGGCATGGGACACGACCGGGTCAATGGCGGTGAGGCACAAGCGTCGAGCAGTTGGGCTGAGAGTGGGAACGCCGGGCCATGGCAAATTCCCGCCCCTGGTGGCAACGGTTAGGGAGGGCGGCGCAACCGATTTCGCCTCTGCGTGGCGCCTTCCTCCGGCCCGTCCTGCAAGCGGGAGGGCGATTTCGACCGCCGTCATGCTCGTGATCCCGCGCTTGCCATTCCGATAATCGGTCGCTGCCAGGTAGAAACGCGACACGGAAGGTAGCGATCGCAGCCTGTCCGTGGCCTGTCTGATGTTGAGAGCGATGCACGAGCGGACCGCAGACGCACAGAGGTCGCGGCACGGCAATCTGCCAATTCCAGCAGCGTATCAGCTTCTCTCGCTCCTGCAGCAACTGGATCACCTTCGCGGCCGCCATGACTGGTCTCCCGTTGCTGATCAGGCGACCTTGCTCGGCCGATTCCGCGATGGACGCAGGATACGCCACGGGTCGGGCATCGGCCCGGCGGGAACTTCGATAACCACGGGACCATCCGCCTTCAGAGCGGTGCGCAGCGCGGCGCGCAGCTCGTCCGGCGAGGCGGCGCGCAACGGCACTGCGCCAAAGCTGTCGACGAATTTCTGGAAGTCGGGATTGTGCAGATCGCTTGCGATCAACCGATTGCCGAACATGTCGGACTGGATGCGGCGCACGTTGCCGTAAGCATTGTCGTTCATCAGCACGATCACCACGTGGATCCGCTGCTGCACGGCGGTAGCAAGTTCCTGTGCATTGAAGAGAAAGCCGCCATCGCCGGAAACCGCGACGACAGGTGCATCGGGGCGCGCCAGCTTCACGCCGAGCGCGGTCGCCACGCCCCAGCCGAGCGTGCCTTGATAGCCGGGCGAAATATAAGTGCGCGGCCGGTAGACCGGAAACGCCATGCGTGCGGCGTAGCCGAGCTGGGTGAGCTCATCGACAAAAATGCCGTCGTCGGGCAACTCGTCACGGATCGCCGCGAGATAAGCAAGCTGGGGCTGCAGCAGCGAGAGCTCGGCATCGGCCTGTGCGCGCAGTCGCGCCACTTCGTCGGCACGCGGTTCGCGGCGGCGGTTGTGCGTTCCCACAGCATCGAGCAACGCGCGTAGCGTCGTCGCCGAATCGCCGCAGATGCCAACCGCGGGACGCTCCATGCGATCCAGCTCCTCGGCGTCGGCGTCGATGCGGACAATCTTCAGATGCGGATCAGTGCCCCATTGCTGAACTTGCATGTTGAGGCGCGTGCCGACCGCGAGCACCACGTCGGCATGTTCCCACAGTTTGTGGCCGACCAGGATGTTGGCGGCGAGACCATGGCGCCGGTCCAGCACACCTTGTCCCATGCGGAACATCACGACCGGCGCCTGCAGCAGCTCTGCGGTGGCACGGATTTCCGCGCTCGCCCCCTGCGCGCCGCCGCCGACGCAGATCAACGGTCGTTGTGCCTCACCGAGCAGTTTGGCGGCTCGCTCTACGGCGTCGGTGTCTACTGGGATGGGATCGGGCGTGGCCGGCGTGGGAATGCGCACCGGCGCACGGCGTGACCAGACATCGATCGGGCATTCGAGGCCAGTGGGACGCGGCCGGCCGGATAGCATCTGGCGGAACGCTTCCGTCACCTTGAGCGGCGCCTCATGCGGCGCGCGGATACGGTCCGCATATTTGGTCAGCGAGCGCATGGTGCCGAGCTGGTCAGGAATTTCGTGCAGCAGCCCGTAGCCGCGGCCGATTGCCGCGGCGGGAATTTGGCCGACCAGCGCTAGGACCGGTGCGTTCACCGCATAGGCGGTGCACAGCGCGCCAGTGGTGTTGAGGAATCCGGGCCCGGGCACGACGGCATAGGCGGCGGGTTTGCCGCTTGCCATCGCCGCGCCGAGCGCCATGTATGCCGCGCCTTGCTCGTGTCGGGTGTGCACCGCGCGGATGCGATCCTGTGCGCCGTGCAGCGCGTCGAGCAGGTAGTCGTTCTGCACGCCGGGAAGGCAGAAAACGTGGTCGATGCCATTGGCGATGAGCGTTGCGACGACCGCTTCTCCGGTGGTCATACGTTGCGCAGCTGGCGCGCCCTGTGTTGATTGTGTCGCGGCCTGACTCATGGCGTCCTCTCTCCATGGGGACGCGGGCACGCTACCAAGCGGCCCCAGTCATCGACAACGGTCGGCGCGATGCGGCAGATTTTGCGGTAACGGGGCGTGGGGCTGTGCAGAATTCCGGCGTTGGCGCGCAGGTGCGCGTCACCGATCTTGCAGCGTTGATCGCGTGCGACATAGCGAGGCCGGCCGTGACGCCAGCGTTCCGCTACGCCGATCCTCGGCGCGGCACTTGTGCCGCTGCGCAGATGTGTCACGGGAAGCTGGCGGACGACTCCGAGCCACACCTCGCGTTCGTGCGGCGCGGCGGAAAGTTCGACCGAGACGGCGAGACGTCGGACATCGACGCTGCGACGAACGCCGTGCGGCAAGCGAGCCTTCCGTTGCTTCAGGACGTGCGTGACATGGACTGGCGCACGCTGGAATCCACCATCGGTCAGGACGAGGGGCACGTGCTTTCTTTTGGTCCGGCCCCGTGAGCGAACGGCTGACGACGCGGATCGGCGTGCTGGTTCTGCCGAACCCGGTGATCTGCGGCTCGGGCGAGCCGGTGATGACCGCATCCGGGATCCGCGCGGCATTGGCTGCCGGTGCGGCAGGGGTGATCGCCAAGTCCGTCAACGAGCGTCCGGACGCCGCCGCGCAGCTTGACCGTGCCGATTACGCGCAGCTCGATGCGGCGGGCACACCGGTACCGCAGGGCGTGTCGGTTTTCTGCCGCTCGGGGCTCGCGCCGTACGATCCGGCCGCCTGGTTCGCGACGCTCGCGGATATCGACCGCGAGGCTGCCGCCAGCGGTCGCTTCGTCGCCGCAAGCCTGGTGCTGGCCAGCATCGATGGCGCTGTGGGGATCGCTGAACTCGCGCGCCGCGCCGGGCTGCGCATATTCGAGCTCAATGTCGGTGCGCCGCATGCGTCCGAGGCAGCGCCGGGCGCGATCGTGCAGGAGACAGATCCGACGCGGCTCGGCGAACTGGTGGCCCGTGTGCGCTCAGTCACCGCTGGCATGACGCTCTGGGTAAAATTGACGGGCCTGTCCAGCAACTTGCCCGCGCTGGCGTTGGCTGCGTCCCGGGCCGGTGCCGATGCGGTCTGCATGATGGGCCGCTTTATGGCACTCGTACCCGACCTGGATACGCTGGCGCCGCTACTCAACACATCGGGTGCCTACGGCGGCGGCTGGGCGCTGCCGATCGTCTGCCGGTTTCTCGCGCTCAGTCGGCGTGCGGTGGGGCCGGTGTTTCCGCTGATCGGCACCAATGGCGTGCGCAGCGGCAGTGATGTAGCGCGGATGGCTCTCGCCGGTGCTTCTGCGGTGGAATGTCTGTCGGTGGTGATGCACGACGGATTCGGCGGGCTGACGCACATCATCGATGAGCTGGATGCGTGGCTCGCGGCGAAGCAGCTGCGCTTCGCGGATCTAATCGGAGGCGCCGCGGACGCGTTGCAGCCCTACGGGGCGCAATCCGAACGGCCCGGGCACTGGCAGAACTTTGTGCCCCCGGAAGCGATGGAGCAAGACCCTGAGTCAGCGGGTGCTGCCGCGAGCGATCGCCCTCCCCCTGGCGAAGCGGGTCAGGGCGGGTAGAGGTGCACGAACCGGCCCCGTCTGCTTTGATCTCCCGTCGTGAACACACCGTCGCGACCTGTTGAGGAGCCACATGAATATTGATCCTGCTTCCGACATCCTCGGCCTGGTGGACATCCAGCCAACTTTCATGCCGGGCGGCGAGTTGGCGGTGGTGGACGCCGACGCGGTCGTGCCGGTCGTGAACTGCCTGCTGCCGCGGTTCTCACACGCATTCGCGACGCAGGACTGGCATCCACCCGGGCACAGTTCGTTCGCTAGCGCGCATCCGGGTCATAAACCGTACGACACGATCGAAATGCCTTACGGCGCTCAGATCTTATGGCCCGACCACGCGCTGCAAGGCACTGCGAATGCCGCGCTGCACCCCGCCTTGAACCTGAGCACGGTCGAGGTGATCGTCCGTAAGGGTTACGACCCGGCAATCGACAGCTATTCCGCATTCTTCGAGAACGACCACCATACCGCCACCGGGCTGGACGGTTGGCTTCGGCAGCGCGGTTTCAGCCGGATCTTCTTTGCCGGCATCGCCACCGATTTCTGCGTCGCGTGGTCCGCGGAGGACGCGGTGCGGCTCGGTTACGACGTGCTGGTCATCGAGGATGCCTGCCGCGGCATCGCCATCATGACCACGCCCGGTCGCACCACGCTGGACGACGCACGTGACAGGCTGACGGCGTTGGGCGCGCGGTTTATCAACAGCGCCGAGCTTTGAGTCCGTCAGGGAGACGCCGATGAAAATGCAAGCCGCCGTGCTGCGCGCGCAGGGCCGTCCTCGCCCCTACGCGGTCAGCCAGCCGATGACGATTGAGACGGTCGATCTCGACCCGCCAGGTCCCGGCGAGGTGTTGTACGAAATCATCGGTGCCGGCCTCTGCCACTCCGACCTCTCCACCATCGAAGGTCTCCGTCCGCGCAGGCTCCCGACTATCCCGGGCCACGAAGCGGCCGGGATCGTGCGCGAGGTCGGCTCGGAAGTGACCGGACTGAAGCCCGGCGACCACGTCGTCAGCGTGTTTGTCACAAGCTGTGGCGACTGCCGCTATTGTCACGGCGGCAGGCCGAATCTGTGCCAGAGTTCCTTTAGCGCACGCGCGGAAGGGACGCTGATCTCCGGCGCGCGCCGGTTGCACCTGAACGGCGAACCGCTGCACCACTACTCAGGCCTCTCTGTCTTCGCGCAATACGCCGTCGTCTCACAGAATGCGCTGGTCAAGATCCCCGATGATATGCCGCTGGACGTCGCGGCGATCTTCGGCTGCGCTGTGGTCACCGGTGTGGGCGCCGTGCTGAACACCGCGCAAGTACTGCCTGGCGGCCAGATGGCCGTCGTCGGGCTCGGCGGGGTCGGCATGAACGCGTTGCTTGGCGGCGTGGTCGCCGGCGCCGAGCGCATTGTCGCGGTCGACTTGAACGCCGACAAGCTGCGCACTGCGCGCGAGCTCGGCGCGACCGACACCTTCCTCGCTGGCAACGCCGACGTGGTGGCGGAGATCAACGCGGCCACCGGTGGAGGGCTGGATTACGTCATCGAGACGGCCGGCTCGATCGAGGCGATGAATCTCGCCTATGCCATCGCCGCGCGCGGCGGCATGGTGGTCAGCGCGGGCTTGCCGGCAGTGGACAGGGTGTTCTCCTACCCGCATTCGGCGCTGGTCACGGACGAGAAATCCATTCGTGGCAGCTACATGGGAAGCTGCGTGCCCAAGCGTGACATCCCGCGCTTCATCGCGCTCTATCAGCGCGGCAAGCTACCGGTGGATCGGCTGCGCAGCGGCTCGATCCGGCTGGAGCAGATCAATCATGGGTTCGACTGGTTGGCCGATGGTGCGGTGCTGCGCCAGGTGTTGCAGCCGCACGCATGATCGGCGCCGCGTCCTGAACCCGTGAAGACCCTCCTGCTGCTGTTCATCCTCCCGCCGGTCAATCTGATCATCGCGATCCTGGCGGGCGTATTCTTGCTTCGCGCATGGCCGCGCGTCGCGCGTTGGCTGATCGGCCTGTCCGCCGCCGCGCTGCTGGCACTGTCGCTGCCCGCGGTCTCCGACCGGATGCTCGACGCGCTGGAGACCGGGCTGCCGCTGACCCCGCCATCCAACAATCCGCCTCAGGCGATCGTCATCCTCGGCGCCGACAAGCTGCGCTTCGCCGGCCCACCCCCCGGCGCTACCGTCGGTCGGCTGACGCTGGAGCGTTTGCGTGCCGGCGCTGCGCTGTACCGTCGCACACATCTGCCGGTGCTGGTGACCGGCGGCACCATGGATCCCAAGGAGCCGGCCGTCGCGACGCTCATGGCGCAGAGCCTGACCGACGATTTCGACGTGCCAGTGCGCTGGATCGAGCCGCGCTCGCGCAACACCTGGGAGAACGCCCGCGACAGCGCGGCAATCCTGCATGCCGCGGGCATCAGCTCAGTCTACCTTGTGACCCACGCCTGGCATGCGCGTCGCGCCGTCATCGCCTTCCGCCCCACCGGCATTACGCTCACTGCCGCGCCCGTGTTGCTCGGTTCGCCCGCGGCCAAGAGGCCGGAGGCTTTCCTGCCGCACGCATCCTCGCTCCTGTCGAGCTATTACGCGGCGCATGAATGGATCGGCTGCGCCTGGTACTCGCTGCACTGACCGGCAGTTCGGCCTGTTCCTCCTTGCCTCACACGCCGCCGCCGGAGGCCGTTCAGCTTTGCATCAATGAACCGTTGACATGCGCTTCCTGCTTCCGTCAGCGTTCGCCAAGTGCGGCGGCTTCCGCCACACGCGAGAGCGAGATGTCCGTCACCTCACAGCTGGAAGTGGTAGTCCGCATCAAATCGCTTCATCCGAGCGAAGCGGTCGTACTTGGTCAAGCTGCTGGTCGGTGTTCATGCGGGCAGCTTTGCCGGTTCGGGTGTCTGGCGCGCAATCGCTAGCCAAACCTGCGAGTGAAGTGGCCAGATCGAAAACGCAATGTTTCCCCGACAAACCGCGCATTGGCGCCGAACCGTATTGCGCACATCACTGACATCGGTCGCGGTAACCGGCAATCGGCTGCCATCACCGCAATCACCGGCCGCCGCATTCACTCGGTGTCGGATGACAAAGCCAAGACATCGAACCGTTGGTAAATCGCTGCGGGATCGTCGACATGGCCAGCGACCCGTACCGGCGCAGTCAAGAACCGCCCGATAGCTCCGGGAAGTCCTGCTCACGGAACTCGCCGCTACCGCGCACGTCCTGTGCGGCACGCGCTTGTTCCGCCTGGCGTAGCTCGACCCGGCGGATCTTTCCGGAGATCGTCTTCGGCAGGTCGGCGAATTCGATGCGACGCACGCGCTTGAACGGCGCCAACCGCTCACGCAGGTGACGGAAGATCGACAGCGCTGTGTCGCGGTTGGGTTCGCTCCCGGCGATCAGCGTCACATACGCTTTCGGCACCGCCATGCGGATCGCGTCCGGCGCCGGCACGACGGCGGCTTCGGCGATCGCTGGGTGCTCGATCAGAACGCTTTCGAGCTCGAACGGGCTGATGCGGTAGTCGGAGGCTTTGAACACGTCGTCGGCGCGGCCGACATAGGTGTAATAGCCATCGGCGTCGCGGGTCGCGACGTCGCCGGTGCGATAGGCGCTGGGGCCCAGCGGCGTGAAGCTGCCGTCGTCGTTCTGATATCCGCGCATCAATCCGACCGGTGGCGGGTTCAGATCGATGCAGACCTCGGCTTCGTCGGCTTGCCTCTCCTCCGCGTCGAGCAGGTGGATGCGGAAGCCGGGCGCTTCCTGGCCCATCGAACCGGGCTTCACGACCTGGCCGAGGAAACAGCCAATCTGCAACGTGGTTTCGGTCTGCCCGTAGCCTTCGCGTGGCGTCTTGCCCCAGACGCGTTGCACATGCTCGATGATCTCCGGGTTGAGCGGCTCACCGGCTGATAGCACCTCGCGCAGTGAGGTCTGGTACGACGCCATGTCCTCCTGCACGAACATGCGCCAAACGGTGGGCGGCGCACAGAGCGTGGTGACCTTGTTGTCGACGATCGTGCGCAACATGTCGCGCGCATTGAAGCGCGGCTGGTTAGCGATGAACACCGTTGCACCAGCGTTCCATGGCGCGAAGAAGCAGCTATAGGCGTGCTTGGCCCACCCCGGGGAGGAAATGTTCAAATGCATGTCGCCCGGCTGCAGGCCGATCCAGTACATCGTAATCAGATGCCCGGCCGGATAGCTCTGGTGGCTGTGCTCGACCAGTTTCGGTCGCGACGTGGTTCCGGACGTGAAATACAACAGCAATGGATCGCTGGCGCCGGTGCGTCCGTCCGGCGTGAACCCGGCATCGCCGGAATGGAGCGACTCATAGCTGTGCCAGCCGCTCGGCGGGTTGCCGACAGCGATTCGTGTCACCGTCGGATCGAGGCCGGAGAATTTCGATGCGTCAGCGGCATCGGCGATCAGATGGCGCACGCGGCCGCGCTCGAAACGGTCCTTCAGGTCGTGCGGTGTCAGCAGAGTCGTTGCCGGGATGACGACCGCACCGAGCTTCATCGCCGCGAGCATGGTTTCCCACAGGGGTACGACGTTGCCGAGCATCAGCAGGATCCGTTCACCCCGTTTCACGCCGAGCGCACGCAGGCCATTGGCGATACGATTCGAGGCGGCGGAAAGCTCTGCAAATGTTCGGTCCGCTACGCCGTCGCCGACGATCTTCAATGCAAGGTTGTTTGCTTGCGGGCCTCGCGCAAGCGCGGCATCGAACCAGTCGAGCGCATAATTGAATTCCTGTAGCTGCGGCCACCGGAAATCGCGATGTGCGCGGGCGTAGTCGCTCCGGTGCGCGAACAGGAAGTCGCGCGCCTGTCTGAATGCCTGGGTCGACACGGCGCCCTCCCTTTTTTCATCGTTATGAACGGTTTTATGCCACGCCCGTGCTGCCGCTGCCATAGCGCAGCCTGGCGCGCAGCAGCGCCGGCAGGTCGAACATCGAATGGAACAAAGTCGCGCCGATGGATCGCAGCGCTGCATTGTCACCTGACGGGCTGAAGCCGAGGCATTCCATGCCGGCGGCAATTGCACCGCGCACGCCCAGGATCGAGTCCTCAATCACCAGGCAGTGTTCCGACGCCACGCCCTGGGCCATGGCAGCCGCAAGGAATACGTCCGGCGCCGGCTTCCCGCGGCCGCCGGCGGCAATGATGTCGACTGCGCTATGCACTCGGCCGGCGACAAGCCCCGTCAGGCCGGCGCGGGCAAATTTCGCGTTCATTTCGGTATGCGACGAGTTGGACGCGACCCGGTACGGCAGGTCCAGCGCCGCGACCGCGGCCAGCGCCTCGGGGGCGCCGGGAACCGGGTTGGCCTCCGCCCGCAACACGGCGGTCAGGCGGGCGACGAGGTCATCCACCCACGTGGTTCCGAGACTGCGGTCCAGTTTCGCTTCGATCACCGGCTGCATGTCATAGAACGACATGCCGACGAATTGGCTGTGGCATTCGGCCGGCGTGATTGACCAGCCGAATTCCGCGAGTTCGGCGGCAACAACGCGATCGCACAGGGGTTCGCTGTCGATCAACACACCGTCGCAATCGAAGATGACGAGCTGGAGTGACGCAGCAGGGCGCGCGGTCATGGCCGGCCTTGCGTCCGCCGTCGAGGCCGCCGGTCATTGCCGGGCGCGCAGCGTCGACGCCATCTTATGAGGCAGACGGCATCGACGCTGCGCTCCTCAGAGCGACATGAGCGGCGAATGGCGTGTTCACTCTCGCTTCTGCTCCGCGAGCCAGCGGAACACCACGGAAAAGTCCTTGGTGCCATCTCCGGAGTCCACCACCGCCTGGTAGAATTGCAGCGCATGCGCGGCGAGCGGCGTGGGCGAGCCGGTCGCGTCAGCCGCAGCCTGCGACAGTTTCATGTCCTTGAGCATAAGCGCCGCCATGAAGCCGGGCGTGTAGCCGTGATTGGACGGCGCCGTCGGCACCGGACCGGGCGCGGGGCAATACGACGTCAGCGCCCAGGATTGGCTGGTCGCCGTGCTCGTGATCTCGTGCAGTTTGTTCCAGTCGAGGCCGAGCTTCCGTCCGAGCAGGAAGCCCTCGGTGACGCCGACCATGTTGATGGCCAGCATCATGTTGTTGCAAATCTTCACCGCCTGCCCGGCACCGGGGCCGCCGGCGTGAAAGATGTTCTTGCCCATGGCCTGCAGCACCGGCAGGCCGCGTGCGAA
>JASHVB010000052.1 GCA_030039695.1 Acetobacteraceae bacterium | reverse complement strand
CGTGCCGCCTCCGGCGCCGGGTCCACGGCGATCGACGGGGCCAGGCCGCGCTCCCGCCAGCCGGCCAGCATGGCGCCACCCATCCGGCCGCAGCCGACCAACAGGATCGGCGGAATGGCGGTCATGGCGTTTCCCCCGCTGCGTTTCGGCGGCCTGCGTAGCATTCCGGCGGCGGGTTTGGGAGAGGGCGGCGGCCGCGCTATGCCTCGCCCGCGCACTCGAGCATCGCCGCCGCCAACGCATCGGGCGGCGTCTTGCCGCCCCACAGCACGAACTGGAAGGCCGGAAAAAATCGCTCGCATTCGGTCAGCGCGATATCCACCATGTCCTCCAGACTTTCCGCCGAGGCGCCGGGTGCACCGCGCAACAGCACCGAGTGGCGGAACACCGGCATGCCGTCGTCGCCTTCAAGCCCGAAATGGCCGATCCACAGCTTTTCGTTGGCCAGAGCGAGCAACTCGTACAGCGCGGTGCGTTGCGCCGGCGGCACCTTCATGTCGAAGGCGCAGGTAAAGTGCATCGCGCTGATCTCATGCGACCAGTTGAAATAGAGGCCGTAGTCGCACCAGCGGCCGGGGGCCTCGGCGGCCATCTCCGACTCGCTGTGCCGGTCGAACGCCCAGTCGTTGGCCGCGACGATCTGCTCGATCACGTCGAGCGGGTTGGCGGCAGAGTCGAGTGAGTGGGAGGAGAGGGTGGCGGACATGGCGAGGTCTCCCAAGCATGAGGAAGGCCGAGCGTGAGCCGCGGGCTGTCCGGCGCTGTCGATGAACCGGAAATGACGTGGAATCGTCCAGGGTTACCCGCGAAAGCTAACCTACCGGCGGAACCTGCCGCGCCGCAAGCGGGAAACGGCTGGGACGGTGCAGGATGCACCGGGGCGAGGTGCCGAGGGCAGACGCCGGGTGAAGTATGGCGGCCGGCACGGTACGCAAGTCTGCGATCATCTGCCTGGCTCTGCGATTCCGGCTTTCTTACGGTGCCGCCGCCATGTGGCGGCCCTGCCCGATATCCTCTCCTTGACTCAGCTGAATGCGCCGGGCTTGTGTCCGCCCCTCCCCAAGTGCAGGACACACCGCCGCGATGCACCCCTACCGCACCCATACCTGTGGCGCGCTGCGCGCCGCCGATGCGGGCAACGACGCCCGTCTCTCCGGCTGGGTGCATGCCAAGCGCGACCACGGCAGCCTGTTGTTCATCGACCTGCGCGATCACCACGGCATCACGCAGTGTGTGTTCGCCGCCGGCTCGCCCGCCTTCGCCGCGGCCGACACCGTGCGGCCCGAGAGTGTCATCACTGTCACCGGTCAGGTCGTGCACCGCGAGCCGGGCACAGTGAACCCGAAGCTCCCCACCGGTGCGGTCGAACTGCGCGTCAGCGATCTCTCCGTGCAGTCGATGGCCGAGGTGCTGCCGATGCAGGTCGCGGGGGAGGAGCGCTTCCCCGAGGACATCCGCCTCACATACCGCTTCCTAGACCTGCGGCGGGAGAAACTGCACCGCAACATCATGCTACGGGCCGGCGTGATTGCCTCTATCCGCCGCCGTATGATCGAGGCGGGCTTCACGGAATTCCAGACCCCGATCCTCACCGCCGACAGCCCTGAGGGCGCGCGCGCGTTCGTCGTCCCCGCGCGCCTGCATCCCGGCACGTTCTACGCGCTGCCGCAGGCACCGCAGCAGTTCAAGCAGCTCCTGATGGTCGCCGGCTTCGACCGCTACTTTCAGATCGCGCCCTGCTTCCGCGACGAGGCGAGCCGCGCAGACCGTTCTCCCGGCGAGTTCTATCAGCTTGACTTCGAAATGAGCTACGTGACGCAGGAGGACGTATTCCAAACGATCGAGCCGGTGCTCTCCGGCGTCTTCCAGGAGTTCGCTGCGGGCCGCGCGGTGACCGCTCCGCCCTGGCCGCGCATTCCCTACGACACGGCGATGCTGGCGTTCGGCAGCGACAAGCCGGACCTGCGCAATCCGCTGCGCATCGCCGACGTCACGGCGCATTTCGCCGGCTCCGGCTTCGGCTTGTTCGCGCGCATCGCAGCAAGTGGCGGTGTCGTGCGGGCGATCCCCGCGCCGGGCGCTGCGTCGCAGCCTCGCAGCTTCTTCGACAAGCTGAACGAGTGGGCGAGGGCCGAGGGGGCCGGCGGCCTCGGCTATATCGTGTATGACGCGGAGGGGCCGAAGGGGCCGATTGCCCGCAACCTCGAGCCAGCGCGCGCCGAAGCGGTGCGCTCCGCGGCGGGTGTGCAAGCGGGCGATGCGGTGTTCTTCGCGGCGGGTGCGAAGGACGTCGCGCCGAAATTCTCCGGCGTCGTGCGCGCCCGCCTCGCCGACGAACTAGGCCTGATCGAGCGGGATGCGTTCCGCTTCTGCTGGGTCACCGATTTTCCGATGTACGAGATCAACGAGGAAACCGGCCGCGTCGACTTCAGCCACAACCCGTTCAGCATGCCACAGGGCGGGATGGACGCACTGAACTCGCAGGATCCCCTGACGATCAAGGCGTTCCAGTACGACATCGTGTGCAATGGCATCGAGCTGTCGTCGGGCGCGATCCGCAACCACCGACCTGACATCATGATCCGCGCGTTCGAGATCGCCGGCTACAGCACCGACGAAGTCGAGCGCCGCTTCGGCGGCATGCTGAGCGCGTTCCGCTACGGCGCGCCCCCGCACGGCGGCTCCGCCCCAGGCATCGACCGCATCGTCATGCTGCTCGCCGACGAGCCGAACATTCGCGAGGTCATCGTCTTCCCGCTGAACCAGCAAGGCGAGGACCTGATGATGGGTGCCCCCGCCGCGCTGCCGCCCGAACGATTGAAGGAACTGTCGTTGCGTCTCGACCTGCCGCCGAAGGTGAGGACGAGCGGGTGATCCTGCCAATGCGACCAGCGACAGCGACGAGGCTATCCGGGTCATGGCCTCGCTCATCACGATCGGGATTGCTTCGGCCCTGCGGTCCGCGCAATGACGCCTGATCGCTGGCGCGTGCTGACTCGCGTCCCTATGCTCGCATCTCGGAACCTCGCGCGGAGACCTTTCATGCGTCTTCCTGCCGTGCTGGCAGTCGTCCTGTTCGCCGTCTCCGCTTCCTTCACCCACGCCGCCGGCCTTGCACCGCCCGTGCTGGCCGCGCACCGCGCGCTCTACACGCTGACGCTTGGCAACGCGCGCGACAGCGACGTGATCGCCGCGCACGGCACGATGGGCTACGAGGTGCTGGACGCCTGCGACGGCTGGGCCGTACGGCAGCGCCTGGACATGATGGTGACCAACACCGACGGCCAAGACGTACACATGGTGTCCGACTACGCCACGTGGGAATCGAAAGACGGCCTCAAGCTGCGCTTCCACATGAAGCAGACCACCGACTCCGCCGTCACCGCGCAGACCGATGGCGAGGCCAACCTGGAACGTCCAGGCGGGCCAGGAACGGCTCGCTACACCCTGCCAAAGAAGGTCACCATCGCCTTGCCGCCAGGCACCCTGTTCCCAATGGCGCACACCGCGGCGATCATTGCCGCTGCACGCGCCGGCACGAAGTTCCTCGCATTGCCGTTGTTCGACGGTACCGACGACGAAGGTGCGGAAGACACGTCCATCGTCGTCATCGACTGGAAACCACCATTCAGGACGGATTGGCCCTTCCTGTCGGATTTGCCCAGCACACGCGTTCGCCTCGCATTCTTTGATCGCAAGCCCGGGACGATCACGCCGAACTATCAGGTCGGCATGCGATACTGGGACAACGGTGTCGCCGACGACATGCAAATGGACTTCGGCGATTTCGTGATGGGTGCGAAACTGACCAAGCTGGCCCCTCAGCCGCATAAATGCTGATGGCCAATGAAGGCGACCCGGCCCGCGCCGCGCGCGGGTGGGGTTGAGGGTGGGGCGCGCCCAGTGCCCCTCGGGTGAGGGTGCCGTTTTCAGGCGCGTCACCCATCCCCGCGCGGGGGTAGACTTGTCTGTCCCAGCACCCAACCCTCCCACCGCCTGATCCAGACATCATCCGGCACATCATCCGGTCGGTTCCCAGCGAGCACGTTCAGCACGCACAGCACGCCCAGCACACAATCGAACCTATCCTCGCCCGCCGCATCCGGCCCGAAACCATCAGCCACCGCGTCAATGAGCGCCGTGTCCGGCACCACACCCAGGCGCGCTAGGGCCGCGCGCACACCCGGCGCAACCGCATTGCGGTCCGCCTGCCGCCGTTTGCTGCCGGAAAGCCGGATGCCGAGATGGCGCAACGCCTCGGCCGGGTAGGTTTCGGCGACCGCGACCGCGCCTGATGCAAGCAGCGAGCGGAACGCCCCAGCGAACGGCCACACCCGCACGTCTTCGCCCGCCAGCAGAGCCGGCAGCAGCATGTCGCGCCATGCTGCGATGGCAGCCTTGCCCGACTGGTTGGCCCCGAGCGTCCAGAACACCGGCGCTCCCGCGGGCCGCTCCACGGTGGCACGGTCGCAGAGCCGCGATAGCCCGGACGCGCCGCCGAGGCCCAGCGCGGCCGCGTGTGCGGCGCGCGTCATCCCGGCAATGCCACGCGCCGGATAGAACGGCCGCTCCGGTCGGAGCTCATCCAGCGTCGCGCACACCCGGAAGAAGTCCGGCCAGTCGCCGCTCGCCCGCAGGAAATGCATGAAATCGCTCTCTCGCCGCAACGCGGCGTAGGCACGCGGCACGCCGAGCGGCAAGTCGAGCCCCAGTGCGACCGCGCCGCCATCGGCCTCGTCGCGCAGTCGGGCCAGGAACCTCGTCACATCGCCCACGGGCCGCGGCGCGGCAAGTTTCCAGCCGGCGCCGTCCCGCCGCGCCACGGCGACCCAGCGTTTGCGCGGATCGACGCTCCAGTCGGCGTGCGCAGCGAGCGCCAGCGTCACATCACGAGCCGAACGGCCGCTGCGCGCGCTCCATCATCCGCGAGAACAGCCCGGGTTTTTTCCCTGGTTTGGCAGGTTCCGCAGCCTTCTCCTTCGCACGTGCTTCCGCGTCCTGCTGGCGCTGCTTGGCGTCGAGCCACTTGTCTAGGCTCATGCCGGCTTTGGCCGCGCGGCGCGCCTCATAGGCGCGCTGGCCATCAGTCAATGTGCGTTTGGTCTTCAAGGCTTGCCCCCGCTTCGCGCGCCGGGTTTTCGCAGGCCGGACAGCCCGGTTCAAGGGCTGGATGACTCGCTGTGCCGCGCCCGGCATGCTGGCACGGACAACGGAGGAACCGCGTAATGCGACCTGGCCTGGAAGGCGTGATCGCCGCCGAAACCGTGCTGAGCTACGCTGATCCACAGTCCGGCCGGCAATGGGTGCGTGGCCACGCGATGCCAGAGCTGGTGGCGCGGTTCGGCTACGAGGGCACCGTCGCCCTGCTCTGGGAGGGCTTCGCGGGCGATGAGCTGACCCGAACCTCGGCACAAACGATGCTGGGTGCCGGGCGGCAGGCGGCCTTCGCGATGCTCGGCCAGTGGCTACCAGCGGCCGTCGGGCGCCCGCTGGACCAAGCCATGCGGATGGCACTCGCCGCGTTGCCTGACGAGAGCGAACCGGCGGTCATCCTGGGCACGCTGAGCGTTGGTGTGCCGGCTTGGCTGCGCCGCGCCGCCGGCCTCGATCCGCAGCCGCCCGATCCGTCGCTGACCACGGCTGCCGACCTGCTGCGGACGGTCCGCGGTGCGCCGGCGGACGCCGCGCGGGTCGCTGCGCTGGACACCTATTTGACGGTCATGGCCGACAGTGGACTGAGCACGTCGAGCTTCGCCGGACGTACCATCGCCTCGACGCGCGCCAGCCTGACATCGGCGGTACTCGGTGCCTGGTGTGCGTTCACCGGTCCGCTGCATGGCGGCGCGCCGGGGCCGACTTTGGACCTGCTGCACGCGCTCGCCGTGACCGATGACATGGATGGATGGATCGAACGCAAGCTGCGCGCCGGCGAGCGGCTGATGGGTTTCGGCCACCGTGTCTATTCCGGCAACGATCCGCGCGCCGAGGCCATGCGCGCAGCGCTGCGGGCCATCGGTTCGGCGGCGGATCGGCTCGCCTTCGCCGCACGGGTCGAAGCGCACGTCGCTACGGTGGTGGAACGGCTGAAGCCCGGTCGACGGCTGCCCGGGAACGTCGAGCTGATGGCTGCCTTGCTGCTGGATGCCGTGGGGATCCCGCGTGAGGCGTTCACCGCCGTATTTGCTGTCTCGCGCTGCCCCGGCTGGATCGCACACGCGCTGGAGCAGCAGCGGACGGGACGAATGATCCGGCCGACCTCGCGGTACGTTGGTCCGCCGCTCGGCACCGGGTGAAGAGAAGAAAATTCTCTGGCCATGGCGCACAAGAGTGGAATAGCCTCCACGCTGAACAGGGGAGGCAGTTATGATCTTCCGGCAGATGTTCGACGCGACCTCCGGCACCTACACCTACCTGCTCGCCAGCCGTCGCGGCGGAGAAGCGCTGATCATCGACCCCGTGCTGGAGAAGGTGGATCGTTACCTGCAGTTGATACGCGAGCTGGACCTGCGACTGGTCAAGGCGGTGGATACGCATCTGCACGCCGACCACATCACCGGCCTTGGCGCTCTGCGCGATCGCACGCGCTGTATCACCGTCATGGGCGAACAATCGAGTGTCGATGTCGTGTCGATGCGGCTTGCGGACGCCGACAGGCTGGGCATCGAGGGACTGACGCTGGACGTGATTTACACGCCCGGCCATACTGACGATTCGTACAGCTTTGTCCTGCCGGGCCGTGTGTTCACCGGTGACACACTGCTGATCCGTGGCACTGGCCGCACCGACTTTCAGAATGGTGATCCCCGCGCGCAATATGCCTCGATCTTCGGCCGGCTGCTGAAACTGCCCGATGAAACGCTGGTGTTTCCCGGTCATGATTACAAAGGCGACACCGTCAGTACGATCGCCGAAGAGAAGGCGTACAATCCGCGGCTGCAGGTGAAGTCGGTGGATGAATATGAAGCGCTCATGAATGGTCTGAACCTGTCCAATCCGAAGATGATGGACGTCGCAGTACCGGCGAACATCCGGCAGGGGCTGGTGCAGGAGGAGATCGCGCGCCGCGGCTGGGCTGTCACCGCTAAGGACGCGCAAACGCTGCTCGACGCGCGTGACGTTGTGCTGGTGGATCTGCGCGAGAAGATCGAACGCGAGCGCCATGGCGCCATTCCCGGTGCGCTGCACGCGCCGTATCGCGACCTGCAACAGAACATTCAGCCGGGCGGTCTGCTGCACGAACTCGCGAACGCGACCGGTCGACGCCTGGTGTTCTATTGTGCGTACGGCGAGCGCTCCGCGATGGCAGTGCAGGCGGCGCAGGATGCGGGATTGAGCACGGCCTGCCACATCCATGGCGGCATCGCGGCATGG
>JASHVB010000482.1 GCA_030039695.1 Acetobacteraceae bacterium | reverse complement strand
GGTGCCGATCGTCGTTGGCGGCGGAATTGCCGGACTGATGACGTCGCTCCGACTGGCACCCATGCCAGTCATGGTGCTCGCCAAGGCGCCCCTGCAGACTGAGGCGTCGAGTGTTTGGGCGCAGGGTGGTATCGCCGCTGCGCTAGGTCCTGACGACAATCCTGCGCTGCATCTCGCCGACACGCTCGCAGCCGGTGCTGGACTGTGCGATATCGATGTTGCGCGACGTATCACCGCGGCCGCACCGGCGGCTGTCGACACCCTGCGGGGTTACGGCGTGCGGTTCGACCGTGAACCGGACGGATCGCTGCAGCTTGGTATGGAGGCTGCGCACGCGAAGCGTCGCATCGTGCACGCGACCGGCGACGGCACAGGTAAGGAGATTATGCGCGCCCTCACCGAGGCGGTGCGGGCGACACCCTCGATCACGGTGCTCGAGGGTTTCGAAGCGCGCCGCCTGCTGATCGGCGATGGGGCCATCATTGGCGTGCTTTGTGCTTCGCGGTCCGGCGCGGTCGTGGTACCGACCAGCCGGGTTGTGCTCGCGACCGGCGGCGTCGGGGGCCTATTTAAACATACGACAAATCCGGGCGGCTCGTTCGGCCAGGGATTAGCGCTCGCTGCTCGAGCAGGAGCGGCTCTGGTCGACATGGAGTTCCTGCAATTCCATCCGACGGCGCTCGACACCGGTGGCTATCCGCTCACGCTGGTCAGTGAGGCGCTGCGCGGCGAGGGCGCAACGCTGATCGACGAGACGGGAGCGCGAATCATGGACGGTATGCCGGGGAAGGAACTTGCCCCGCGCGATGTTGTCGCGCGCGCGGTTTGGCAACGCCTGTCCGAAGGACATCGTGTCTATCTGGACGCGCGCGCGGCGATTGGCGCCAAATTTCCCCGGCATTTCCCTGTCATAGCGGCCGCCTGTGCGGCCGCTGGGATCGATCCCATCACGCAACCAATCCCCATCCGTCCAGCAGCCCACTACCACATGGGGGGGATTGCGGTGGACCACCGGGGACGCACCACGATTGACGGACTGTGGGCGTGTGGCGAGGTGGCCGGCACCGGACTGCACGGCGCCAATCGTCTCGCCAGCAATTCGTTACTGGAGGCCGTCGTTGGCGCTGGAGGGGTGGCCAACGACATTTCGGGTACGTCGGGAGGGCGGAGCAGGCCCGTCGGCACCAACGCAACTTCGACTGCGTCCGATCCGGCACCGGTGCGAGCGATCCTGTCACATGCCGCCGGTGTGCTACGCGAACATGACGACCTCGCTGCAGCGGTTGCCACCTTGCTACCGCAGGCTCAGTTGGTTGGTTCCGCCGCGGCGGACCCGGCGCTTGTCGGTCTGTTCATCGTTGTTGCTGCATTGCTGAGGCAGGAAAGTCGCGGCGGTCATTACCGGATCGATTTCCCACAGTCCATCGGGCTGTACCGCAATCGGCGCGTGATGACGCTCGAACCGATGCTGTGCGCGGCACACGAGATCGACAGCAAGTTGGGCATCGGCCACCACGCGATGCGCGGTGGTGGCCTGAGAGGGGGCCAATGACCTGACAGGCTCAGCATCATTCATGTGCTGAACAGGGCCCACGTCCTCTACCGCGGGCTGAGATCGCGGCGGAACGGCCCTATCGAGTGACCGTCCCGAGAAATGGATCCTGACAATTCCTCCGCGGAATGTCCCGGCGACTTTCTGTCGGGGACAGGAGTGAGGCCTGCCGCGGCGTGGACGAGTGTTCCCGGGACTGCCTGTGCCTCGTCGACCATCAGGCCGATCTCACGGGCGGCCAAGCCGACGACGCGCCGCTCCAATCGACCGGTTTCGAAGGTCTGAACTTCACCACAACGCGTCCTGACCTCAAGCTCAGCAGCGATCTTCCACAGACAGTGCACGACATCGCCACCTCGTCGCGTTGGAGGTCAGGTCAATTCGGGCGCCAGCTCTGTTACGGTCTCAAGCTGGCCAACCGTCTCGCGCCCGAATGCCAACGGGATAAAGGCACCAATCGCTACGACGACAAAAATCGTACCGAAGAAGATCACCGCCGACCCGGTATGCGGCTCCATCAAGAACGGCGCCAGCACGCCGGCGAACAGGCGTCCGAACGATTCGCCGAAGATGTGTCCGCGACCGCGCAATTCGGTCGGGAATTGCTCGGAGAGATATACTCGTGTCGCGGTGAAGGCTGAGAGTACGGTAAACCCCATGATCAGGCCGCCCGCGGTCATCGCGACGCCCGCAAAGTCGCCGGCGTGATTGGCCAATAGCATCAGGGCGAGTCCAGGCAGCGATCCGCAGAGCGCATAGGCGATCGTCCAACGGCGACCGATGATCTCCATCAGGAACCCGGTGAACCCTTTCCCGAAAAAGCTCGCCGCGTAGACAACGGAGGTGAGACCAAGGCTTGTACTTACCGCGAAGCCCTGGTCGTGCAACGCTTTCGGCAAGAGCACTGAAATCAAAAAATAAGCAGTCCCGGCGCAGACGCCCGAGAGGATGCCGACCGTCGTCCAACGCAACTGGCCCGGAGCGAACAACGCCCAATACGGCGGCAGTTGCTCGCGGGATTGGACGGTGGTGTCTCCAAGCTGGGACAGTGTCAGCGGCGGCACGCGGTTGCCGCTCCGCGCGATCATCCGGTTGACGACATCCAGCGCGTCCTGCGGCCGACCTTTGCGCAAATACCAACGAGGGCTTTCCGGCAGCACGTGATAGATAAGTACCGGTACTACCGTAATCGCCAACCCGCCCGGTAGAGCCATAAAGCGGAACGCGTACTCGTTCCCCGCGAGGAGGCCGCCGATAAACGGGACCACAGTGAAAGAGGCGGCCAGTGCCATCTCGTAGATCGCGCCGTAGGTGCGCCGGTGCTGCGCTGGCATCAGTTCGGCGGCGATCGGGAACGCGGCGGATACCGCACCGCCGGCGCCCAATCCAGTCAGCAGGCGCACAATGATGAGCTGGTCGGCGGTTTGCACCAAAGGAACGAGTAGCGTGCAAAACGTTGTCGCAATGACGCCGATCAGCATAATTGTTTTGCGGCTCCAATGGTCAGAGACCGCTGACGACAAAAATCCGCCGATGCAAAGCATGAAGGTCGGGCCCGCTGCCAGCAGGCGAATATCGGTGTCGCTGAGTTGGAGGGGGACCTTGGCCAGCACAAGCAGCGAGCCGGTCATCACCAGGTCGTAGCCCTCGATAAAACCAACGAGGGCCAGCACGGCGATTATGAGAATGTGGTAAGCGCTGAAGGGGATGCTATCGAGTTTTTCACCGAGTACGAAACCGGCTGCATGTGGCGACCGGCCAACTGTGCGCGCAAGTTCCATAGCAACCTCCCAGTTCGGTCGAACCGGAGGGCCATGCGAGCGCGCAGAACAACGAGGCCGGCGGGCTTGTTCGGCTTTGGTCGGTCTCTATGTCTTGGTATGTCTTCGGATTGATGCCTCGCTAGTTCTGGGCGGCCCACAAACGTGCCGCCGGACGACGTGTTGCTCCTGTTCAGTATGACGTTTTTTGTTCGCCTTAGGGCGCCGTTTCGGCACCACGCTCAATGCTAGCCCATAGGAGAGGAGCTGTCATCGCTGGAGTTGTTCTTCGACTGCGCGAGCGTCCATGATGGTGTGGTTCTGCCGACCGAGCGACATCGCGCGCCACTGGCGGACGCCGCACCCGTTCCAGGCCGTGCCCGCCCGCAGCGGCTCGTAAACCCGTTGGCCCCCCGCCGCGGCCGCCTCTCGCGCCAGGGTCGCGCCCGAGTGAGGCGCATCGTCGCGTGTAATGCCGCAACCGTAAGAAGACTGCCGCGCGATGTTCTCGTCCCAAACGGTCGCAACGTCGCAAACGAACTCTGTTGTCAGGGTTTGCGGCAACACGAGAGCGGTTATACCGCATGACCGGGCAGTTCGATCGTAATAGTTGACCGGCTCATAGCCGGAACACTGATCATGACGCCTCTCCGAGCATTCCTGGGACGCCGTCACCCGCGTCCCACGCCCGTCCGCGCGTTGCACCGGTTCTGTTCTGTGGCGGCCGGCATCGGCTTGGCCACGAACCCTCGATGCATGTCGGTTCGGCCGTTGTCGGCCTCGGCCCGAACGCGCCTTGCCCCCGGCAAAGCGCCAGTGTTCGGTTCAGGTCTTCAGTTGGTCGCCGATTGGCAGGCTGCGGACGCGTTTGCCGGTCGCGGCGAAGATCGCGTTGCACAGCGCCGGTGCGAACGGCGGCAGGCCCGGTTCGCCGACGCCACTCGACGGCACGTCCCAGCCTGCCGGGACAATGTGCGTTCGCACGTTCAACGGCGCCTCGCTGATCCGTGCCAACACGAACCCGTCGAGATTGTCCTGCTCCGGCCGGCCGTTCTTGAACGTGATCTGCCCGTGCTTGGCGAGCGCAAGCCCCATCACGGCGGCGCCTTCGATCTGCGAGCGGATCCGCTCCGGGTTCACGTGGAAGCCGCAATCGATCGCGGTGTCCACCTGCCGGATCGCCAGCGTGCCCTGGCCGTCCACAGCAACATGGACGACGCTGGCAATGTAACTCAGGAAGCTTCGATGAGCGGCGATTCCCATGCCCTCGCCCTTGGGCAGGGTATTGCCCCAGCCCGCGCGGTCCGCAGCGATCTCCGCCACGCGACGCAGCCGCCCGGTCTCGATCGGATAGGTCTCGAACGGATCGCCATAGTTCCAGTAGTCCGTGACGTCCCGAGACTTGCGCGGATCGACGATGCGGTCAGGGCCGATCAGCTCCAGCAGCATCTCCTTCTGATCGCGGTTCAGCGCGGCGGCGAGTTCCCCTGCCATCGATTGCACCGCAAAGCCGTGTGGAATGTTCGACACCGAGCGGAACCAGCCGATGCGCGTATGCGCCTCACACTTGCCGTTCTCGCAGCGCAGATTCGGGATCGCGAACGGGTTGTCGATCAGTCCCATGCCAAGTTCGAACGGCGCTTGGTGGTCCGCACCTTTCTTGAACGTGGAGAGTATGGTCGGCGCGACGCTGCGATGCCGCCACGCCACCACCCGGCCATTGCCGTCGATGCCGGCATCGATCCGCTCGACCGAGACGGTGTGGTAGAAATCATGCTGGATATCGTCCTCGCGCGTCCACACCAGCTTGATCGGTGCGCCCACCGCTTTCGACACCAGCGCCGCTTCCAGCACATAGTCCCATTTCGATTTGCGCCCGAACGCACCACCGAGCAAGGGTACGTTGACCGTGACGTTCGCCACCGGGATCCCCAGCATGTCAGCCAGGTCCTCGCGGCAGCCGCCCGGACTCTGCGTTGGGGCGTAGGCGACACAGTGGGGGCCGGAGTCGCCCTGGAACACGTGTACCACGGCGGCCGGTGGTTCCATGCTGGCATGTGCCAGATGCGGCAGGTAGTACTCGGCGGTTATTACTTTGGCAGCGGATTTCAGCGCCGCCTCGGCATCGCCGTCGTTACGTACCACTTTGCCTGGCTTGTCGGCGGTTGCGGCCATCTCCTTGCGGAATGCGGCCGAATCGTAATCTGCGTTCGGGCCGTCATCCCACGTGGCTTTCAGGGCTTTCCGGCCTTTGATCGCCGAGCCGGTATTGCGTGCTACCACCGCGACACCGCCCACCGGCCGGAACTTGGTCGGCCAAGGCCAGCCCTGCACCTCCACCACCTTCTCGACGCCGGGAACCTTCAGCGTTTCCGTCGCGTCGAACGACACCAGCTTGCCGCCCACCACTGGAGGACGCGCGATCACCGCGAACTTCATGCCGGGAAGCTTCGCGTCGATTCCATAGGTCGCGTGGCCGGTGGTGATATCGTGCAAGTCGACGATGGGGATCGATCCGGTGCCGATATAGCGGAACTCGCGCGGATCCTTTAGCTTCAGGCTTTCGACCGACGGTGTCGGCAAGGCACTGGCCTCCTTGGCGAGATCGCCGTAGCCAGCGATGCGGCCGGAATCCAGATGCACGACCTTGTGGTTCTCCGCGCGCACTTGCGACAGCGGCACACCCCAGCGCGTCGCCGCTGCTTGCTCAAGCATCATGCGCATCGCAGCGCCGCATTGCCGCATTGGTTGCACGAAATGCCGGGTGCTACGCGACCCGTCGGTGTCTTGGTTGCCGTATTTCTTCTCGTCGCCGGTCGCCTGCAGTACATGCACCAGCGTCCAATCGGCTTCCATTTCATCGGCGACGACCATGGGCAGGCTGGTACGCACTCCGGTACCCATCTCGGACCGGCTGGCGATGATCGTTACCAGGCCGGAGGGTTCGATGGCGATGAAGATGTGTGGATCGTTCACCGTGCCGCCGGGCATCTTGTCCGCGCCGGTCTTCCACGCGGAGAGGGCCGGACGAGGCAGCATGCCGGTCCCCACCACCAATGCACCCGAGCCGACCAGGCCCTGCAACACGAAGCGGCGGCTCACATTGGCAAGGCCGCCTGGCGGTATCGCGATTGTGTCGAACATGTGGGTCATGGTTCACACTCCCGTCGAGGCCAAGCGCACGGCTTCGGCAATGCGCTGGTAGCAGCCGCAACGACAGATGTTACCGGACATGGCATCGAGGATTTCTTCATCCGACGGCCTTGGCGTCTGCGCCAGCAGCGCGGCCGCCTGCATGATCTGCCCGGCGTGGCAGTAGCCGCATTGCGGTGCGCTGGTCTCGCGCCAGGCACGTTGCACTGGATGGTTGCCCTCGGGATCGAGGCCCTCGATGGTGATCACCTCGCGATCGGCGACATCGGAAACCTGCACCTGGCAGGACCGCACAGCGGCGCCGTTGAGGTGCACGGTGCAGGCACCGCAAAGCCCCATGCCGCAGCCGAACTTGGTACCGGTCAGCCCCAGCTCGTCACGGATCACCCAGAGCAGGGGAACGTCGGCATCGCCGTCGTAGGTGTGGCGCTGCCCGTTGATTGTCAGCGTAACCATCTTTCCACCTCCTCGTTGGGGCGAGATGGTACGACCGACGCCGCCCATCCTGCCCGTATGCCGGTTGTTGCAGCGACCTCGTCAGTCGTGCCTGCGCAGCGCGAACACCCGGACCACACCACCCTGCGGCACTGCGTCGGGGTCGACCTTCCACGGCGTCTCGGTCAGCCAAACCTGGATGCGTTGGGCGTCGACGCCCCACCCGGACCGCACGGCGATGTACTCGGTGTCGCCCACTTGATACGCCACCGGCATGCCGATGATGCCCGAGTTCGTTCGTTGCTGCCACAACGGCTTGCCGGTCCTCGCGCCGAACGTGCGGGACATGCGGTCGTTGGTGCCGCCGGTGAACACCAGTGCGCCTGCCGTGCTCAGCACTGAGTCAAACAGCTGATTGGGACCGTGGCAGACATGATCGAAGCCGCTGCCTCTGGCTGAAGGGAGCTCACGCAACGCAAGCGTCGCCTCGGGGTGCCCTGCATCTCCAGGCCTCGTCCGGCAGGCGCCAGAGGCGCAAGAAGTGACCCTGAGGGACTCGGTAGACGGAAGATCCGTCACGGCTATAGTACGGTATCCGGACTTAGACTTAGCCACTAGCCCGACGTAGGAGCGCAAAATGAACGTCAGGCCAACCTGCTTCGTCGGTCATGGAACACCAATGAACCCGATCGAGCGCAAGGACTTTACGCGGGCGTGACGCAAATTGCAACAAGGGCTGCAGCGGTCCGCTGACGACATCCGGGTGTGCTGCACGATAACCGACGACGGACGCTCGTCCGCGACATAGGACCGGTTGGTGCTGCGGGAGGATTTCCCTGATGACGATCCGCGCCGGCAGGACGATCCGAACTGGCAGCCGCCACTAACAGCGCCTGGCAGCGGCGAATCTGGTGGTGCCGGCGCTCGCCGCCGGTCTGGAGGCGGAGGTGCTGAGGCTGTTTGACGCGCATCGGAAGTGGGTCGAGCAATATCGCCGGACCACCGTCGGGGTCAGCGGATTGGAGATCGCGGCGGCCGCCAATTACGTCGCCGAGTGGCCGCGTGGGAACAGTCCGGCGAGTCCGCGTGCAGGATTCTCTTCGCCGCTACTGCTGCGCTTCGCGATC
>JASHVB010000481.1 GCA_030039695.1 Acetobacteraceae bacterium | reverse complement strand
TATGTCAAGGAGGCACTTCGCACGCTATTTTGCGGACTTCGCGGTCGGGCAGACTTTCCCTCCGGGTAACCCGTCCTCGAGAGGTAGCGGATCAAGGGTTTTGCAGCAGCGTATGGCCCGCGCGCCCATTCATCTCGACGAAGTGGCCTGGTAGGGCATAGTCTTGGGCGACGGACGCCGATAGGGATGTCGACGCGTTTTGGGTGCTGGCGCTGATCGCGCGGTCGGCCTCCGCCTATTCGCCGTGAGGCGTCGGTAATCCAGCAAGAGGCCTAAGCCGAGCGCGCGACCGCCCAAACCTTGGGGTCGGTGCTTGGCGTCTAGCCACGGGCGCGCTTGGCGTCGCGGCAGCGGCGTCCCTCGTCCTGCGCGATCCGCTGTCCTCGATGGCAAGCTACACGGCGGGACTGATGGTGCTCAACCAAGCGGCGCTGTTGATGGCCGCCTTACCGCCGCGAAGGTCGGTCGGGCGCCGACGTGCCGTTGTCATCGTCTTCGACCGGTGGATCGCCACCGCACTGCTCGTCGGACTCTGCATCGCGGTCAGTTTCCCAGAAATCTTAGACCCGACATTGGCCAACGCGCTCTACACGGCCCAACTGGGGTTGTTCATGCTGGTCTGCGACGTGCTGTTCTGGGGACAGGCCTCCTTAGCGACGCAAAGCCTGCGAACCCGGTGGCAGGTCGCCCTGGTGGCCTGGAGAGTAGCATCCCGCTGACGGTCGTCGCGCTGGTCTGGATGCTGTCGTCCCGCGTGATCTATACGCCGTATCTCGACGTGATCTGCCGCTGGCACATTCCGCCATTGGCCGATCAGAATCTGGCACATCACTCCCGGCGTCTCTGTCCGCGAACGGCTGGAAGCGATTATCGACCGCAATCGTCAGCGCAGCCACATCGAACGAGCGCGGATGATCCTGGTGTCGGCCGATCGCGGGCCGGCCCAGGAAATCGACGCCCATATCAGCATCAGCTGTCCGACGGTCCGGCGATGGCAGCAGCGTCACGCAGGCTTATTGAGTTAGAAATAGTCAGCATGCAGGATTCCAAGCTGGCCGATAAGCTCGTCTAAATCCGATTTGTCGCCGGCACAGCTCACAACTTGCCAGTATTCCGACCCACTGATCTGGAGGTATGTCACTGCAACGATGACGGCTCCCTTCGACCCGTGCACGTCCGCGCCAACCGCAATACCGGTGTACCCAAGCGATGGAAGGCCATAGTACGCGTTCGTGGCGACTAGGTTTTTAACGTCGTCGATCGTCTTTCCCGAGGGAAGGTTGTATTTACTCCACTCCCACCACAGGCCCATTGTCCTCTCCCTTCGTTTTCCGATTTCCGTGCCGCCGAGTGTAGGCTGATGAAACCCGATCTGGTATGAACTGGTTCACAGCCCGCCCGCAGGGCGCGGCCGGGCTCGTCGGGCGCGCCTAGCGGATACAACGTTCGATGCACTCCTCTGTGCAGTGTGCTGTCTCACGGTCTGCAAGAGCCATTGCAACGCGACTAGAGCGGATTCCGCTCAAGTCGCACCGTAACCTGAGTTCATGAGGAAATTCATGCACTCGGTTGGGGTGAAGCTGGCGAGGATTTTGCCGACCCTTCGACGCAGAGATGGCACGGTACGCTCAGCAGCTTTGCGCAGCAACGCCTTGAGTTTGCTGAAAGCTTGCTCGATGGGGTTGAGATCGCTATGGGCTCAAACGCATAGCGATCTGTATGTCGCGTCCCCTCATATGTTCTCTTGACCCCCTGAACCTCGGGATCTGCAGGGCGGGGCACGAGTTCGACAGAACATAACGGCCACCCAAGACTACGGCTCTCGTCTCACCTGGAGAGCCATCCATGCTTAACACTCTGTATTCCCGACCTACTGCACTCGCCCGCGTCAAGGCTGCGCCACTTGCGGTGGAACGCGAAAAGTATCTGCAGCTCTGTGCCGACCGGGGCTACAACCGCGAGGGGTTGCAGAAAATCTCATGGATCCTGCTGGTTATTGTCACCCACGTGCCGCTCGATAGGAGGATCATTGAGCTAGCAATGATCGAGCAAGCTGCGACGAAGCACAAAGTACGCTTCAAGCGTGCATTCCGAGGTCGCCGTTGTGCAGGCTCGCGGAAGATCTTCATCGGCACCGCAAAACGGTTCTTCAGATTCCTTGGCCGACTTGGCCCTCTTACTTCCAGACGCGCTCCAATGGAGTCACGCGTCACATCTTATCAGCGCTTCCTGCTTGAGGAGCGAGGGTTGTCACCAGTAACCATAAAGGCACGTTGTCAGCACGTTCGTCATCTCCTGATGTCGCTGCAACCGCGACCCCGGTCGCTGAGAGCAGTTACGATTAAGCAGGTCGAGCAATACCTCATCGCCCAAAGCCGCAAGAGCAAAGGATGGAGCCGGCGCTCGATTGCGACGCTGACCAGTTCGTTACGCTGCTTCTTCCGCTATGCAGAAGCGCAGCACTGGTGCCGCTCGGGGATGACGGCAGCCATCGACTCTCCACGGATGTACACCCACGAAGGCGTGCCACGTAGTCCGACCTGGGACCAGGTTCAGCAGCTTGTTTCGAACACGACGGGCAATTCGCCTGCGGAGATCCGCGATCTGGCGGTCGTACTGCTGCTGGTCGTTTACGGTCTGCGCTGTGGAGAGGTCGCCGGGTTGCAACTCGACGACATCGACTGGCAGGCTGAGACGATACGCGTCTATCGCTCCAAGCAACGTCGTAGCCAACAGTTTCCCCTCGTCCGACCGGTGGGTGAGGCGATCATTCGATACCTACATGAAGTGAGACCACGGTGTGCACACCGAGAACTGTTCCTCGCGTTGAATGCACCGCTGCGTCCGCTCTCCTCTACGAGCATCTCGGCGCGCGTGCATTGTCGCCTGCGCGCCCTGGGCGTTACGTTGCCGAGGGTCGGTGCTCATTGCCTGCGACACGCTTGCGCGCGTCACCTGCTCTCATGTGGTTTCTCCCTCAAGCAGATCGGCGACCAGCTCGGTCACCGTCAGGTCTCTGCAACCCTGCTATACGCCAAAGTCGATCTGAGCAGTCTGCGGCAGGTCGCCGAACTTGACCTCGGGGGGCTCGTATGAAGCTCTCCACATTGATCACAGAGTACCTCGCGTACCGTCGAGCGCTCGGTAACCGCTTCATCACCGAGGGCTTTATCCTGCGATCCTTCTCCCGTCATCTTGGCACCCCGGAGCTGGACGATATCGACAGTGAAATGGTTCGCAGCTTCCTCCTCCACCGATGCACCAACCTCGCAACCGCCGCACGCAAACGACGGGCCCTCGCCGGGCTGTATCGGTACGCGCAGACACGTAGATACCAAACGTTGCCACCGCTTCCGCTCCTGCCGAGGGTACCCGAGCCGTCCTTCGTGCCTTATATCTATAGTCGGGACGATCTGAGGCGCCTGTTGGACGCAGCACCAAAAATCGGTGCCGTCCGCCTGTCTCTCATTGAAGACTACACTCTGCAAGCACTGCTTCTCACGCTCTACGGCGCCGGACTACGCCTCGGCGAAGCGTTGGCATTGAATGATGCCGACGTCGATCTGCAGGAGGCCGTACTCACGATCCGAGAGACGAAGTTCTTCAAGACCCGCCTGGTCCCGATTGGCCGGGACCTCGTTCGCGTACTGACAGAATATCGTAGCCGGCGCGAGCGGCTTCATCCTGGCCTGTCGGGCGCTCCGTTCTTCCGCCTACATAACGGCGCTCGGATGAACAAGCCCGTTGTCGAGCGGACGTTCCGCCGATTGCGAGCTGCCGCCCGCGTACAACGCGAAGGTGGCCCACGCCAGCAACCGCGCTTGCACGACCTGCGTCACGCCGCTGCCGTTCATCGGCTGCTTCGATGGTATCGAACCGGAGTCGATTTACAGCAGCAGCTCCCGCGTCTGGCGACCTATCTCGGTCACAAGGATCTCGCGAGCACCCAACGCTATCTCACGCTCACTCCGCAACTGCTGCGCGCCGCCGGTCGGCGCTTCGAGCGCTACGCCAGGGAGAACAGCTATGAATGACGCAAGCTTCCTGGGTCTCTGGGTCCGACGCTTCCTCCTCGAACACCTGGCTAGGGAGCGCAACCTGTCGCCAAACACTCAGAAGAGTTACCGCGACATGCTGATGCAGCTGCTTCCGTTCGTCGCCAAGAAAGGCGGCAAAACTGTCGATCGACTCCTCGTCGTAGACCTGTCAAGCACGGTTGTGCGGCAGTTCCTCAATCATCTTGAGCTCAACCGACGATGCGGAATCAGCACCCGAAACCAGCGCCTCGGTGGTATTCACGCCTTAGCAAAGTTCATCGGCGAGAACCGGCCGGAGTACGTCTCGTGGGCGGGCGAGATCCGCCAAGTTCCGTTCAAAAAGCTTACGGTGCCGGCCATCACATGCCTGGACCGCGCCGAGATGAATGCGCTGCTTGAGATACCGGATCGTTCGACTGCTCAGGGTCGCCGAGAACATGCGCTTCTGCTCTTTCTATACAACTCCGGAGCTCGAGCCAGCGAAGCCGCAGCGCTTACGATTGCCGACCTCGACTGGCACGCTCGCAGTGTGCAGATACTAGGCAAGGGCAAGAAGTTGCGTTCTTGCCCGCTCTGGCCGGTAACCATTAAGACTCTGCGGCCTTTGACCGCCGGTCGTAATGGCGCGGAACGGGTGTTCCTGAATCGATTGTCCCAGCCGTTCACCCGCTCTGGCATCCACGCGATCGTCAAGCGTCTCGCGAAGCAGGCGCATCACATCGCGCCGTCGCTGGCGAATAAGAGCATTGGGCCTCATGTTATTCGCCACAGTACCGCCTCGCATTTACTCCGCGCCGGCGTCGACCTGAATACAATCCGCGCCTGGCTTGGTCACGTGTCGATCAATACCACGAACATCTACGCCGAGATCGACCTGGACACCAAGGCACGCGCGTTGGCAGCGTGCATTCCAACTACCCGCCGTGTGCGCAGTGCCTCGTGGCGCAGCCGGCCTACCTTGATGGAGTTTTTGCGAACACTGTAGGGCACAGTTATGTGCTGCCAAGCCCGTGCGCCGCCCTGCAAATCCCGAGGTGCAGGGGGTCAAGAGAACATATGAGGGGACGCGACATACAGATCGGGGGAGTATTGGGGAAGATAGCGCAGCTTTGCACCGGCTGCTTCAATGGCTTCGGCGACACCATTGACTTTGTGAGTCGAGACATTGTCCAGGACGACGGTCTCGCCGGGCTTCAGGGTGGGCGCGAGACATTGTTCAATGTAGGCCCGGAACGTTTCTCCGTTCATCGCCCCCTCGATGACGAAAGGTGCAACCACTTTGTCGTGACGCAGACCTGCGATGAAGGTAACAGTCTTCCAATGTCCGTGCGGAGCGTAGTCGACCAATCGATCGCCGCGTGGGCAGCGTCCCCTGGTTCTCACCATGCTGGTGGTGATGGCGGTCTCATCCAAAAACACCAATGCGGTGGA
>JASHVB010000051.1 GCA_030039695.1 Acetobacteraceae bacterium | reverse complement strand
TGTGCGGGGAAGTGCTCGGCAGCAGTCTCGGCCAACGGGTTCAGTGCGAACGCGGTGCGACCGTCGGAACCCGGCGCGCGGCCGAGCCCGAGATCGATGCGGCCGGGTGCGATCGCCTCCAGCACACGGAATTGCTCCGCCACCTTCAGCGACGAATAGTGCGGTAGCATCACGCCCGCCGTGCCGACGCGGATGCGTGATGTGGTGGCCGCGATGGCGCCGATCAGGATCTCCGGCGCGGTGCCAGCCTGGCTTTCGCTGTTATGGTGCTCGGCGCACCAGTACCGGTAATAGCCCAGGGATTCGCAGTGTTTCGCCAGCGCGAGGCTCTCGCGTATCGAGGCGTCCGGCGAACGGCCGGTCACCACGGTGGACTGGTCGAGGACGGACAGGCGCAGCATGGGGCGGCCTCCGAAAGACGGCAGGACGCCCCGGCAACTCCGATCGCCGAGACAATCCCACTCAACATTATGCGGCTTGGCTGATGAAAGGCGAAGCCCCCGGGCCAGCGTATGCCGAGACTGACGGGCACGCCGGCAAACGGGTGGCGCGTTGCCTGCTGGTTGGGGCGCACGCTGCGCCAAGGCCCGGAGGGTGGTTCATCCATCGTTGACCGATATTCCGAGGGCGGATTGAAAGCAATACGCCGGTTGCGGTCACGCGTGGCGTGCGTCATCAACGCGGCATCATGTCCTCTGCCGCCGAATCGATCCGATCGGACCGTCTGAATGTGCCGCATGGCTTCTTCACGCGGCGCGGCGGTGTCTCCGCTGGACCGTACGCCAGCCTGAACTGCAGTCTGTCCAGTCAGGACTCGCGTGACGCGGTGCTGGAGAACCGTGCGCGGGCGGCGCGGGCGATCGACGCGGATCCGGCCGGCCTTCTCGGCCTGACGCAAGTGCATGGCGCCGAGGTGATCCACGTCACCGTGCCCTGGGCTGCCGGCGAGGGACCGCATGCCGATGCGATGGTAACGGACCGGTCGGACATTGCGCTCGGCATCATTACTGCCGACTGCGCCCCGATATTGTTTGCCGATGCCGCGGCCGGCGTAATCGGTGCCGCCCATGCCGGATGGCGCGGCGCCGTCGCCGGCGTGCTGGAAGCGACGCTCGCGGCAATGGCCGAACTCGGCGCGCAGCGGATCGCCGCGGTCATCGGCCCCTGCATCCATCAGGCCTCCTATGAGGTAGGCGCCGAGCTCCGCGACGCGGTGCTGGCACGCGATGCCGCGCATGCACGCTTCTTCGCGGACGGGCAGCGGGACGACCGCTGGCAGTTCGACCTGCCCAATTACTGTGCCGCCCGGCTGGCCGGGGCCGGCGTTGCCGCAATCGATTCGATCGGCATCGACACGCTGGCCGACGACACCCGCTTCTTCAGCTACCGCCGCTGCACGCTCAACGGCGGAGGAGCGATCGGCCACCAGATTTCGGCCATCCGGCTCGGCTGAGCTGCGAAACAGGGCGCTCGATGGCTACCATCCCCCGACTGTTCGTCACTGCGCCGCTTTCGCCCGGCGTGCGCGTCGTCGGGACTGGGACGCAGGCCCACTACCTCGGCCGCGTGCTTCGTCGCGAGGCCGGCAGCCTCGTGCACTTATTCAACAGCCGTGACGGCGAGTGGCGGGCGCGTATTGTCACATTGCGCCGCGGCGACGCCGAATTCGCCGTCGAGACGGAGCTTCGTCCGCAAGCAGCCGAGCCCGACATCTGGCTGATCTTCGCCCTGCTGAAGCGCGACGCCATCGAGCTTGTCGTGCAGAAGGCCACCGAGCTTGGCGCTTCGGCACTCGTCCCAACCGTCACCGAACGAACTGTTGTCACTCGCCTCAACGAATCTCGCCTGGCCGCCATCGCGATAGAGGCCGCGGAGCAATCCGAGCGTCTCACGGTGCCAATGCTCCACGCTCCGACCCGACTGCCCGACCTGCTAGCCTCCTGGCCACAGGACCGCCGCCTCTTTGTCGCACTGGAACGCGCCGTCGTGCCGCATCTCCGGCCCACCCAGCTGCCGGCAGCCCTTCTCATTGGCCCGGAGGGAGGTTTCACGCCGTCAGAGGTTGAAGCGCTGCGCCGGCATCCCCTTGTAACCCCGGTGAGTCTCGGTCCGCGCATCCTGCGGGCCGAGACCGCGTGCCTCGCCGGGCTGGCATTGTTGCAGGCGCCGCCGGCCGGCTAACTTGCTCTTCGACGAACCCAAGACGCCTGGGAAGAACATGTCCAACCCCGGAGACGCCGACGCGACACCTATTACGTCGGTTGGTCAGCTCGCCGATTACATTGCCGCGGGTTGCAAGCCCCGCGATCAGTGGCGCATCGGCACAGAGCATGAAAAGTTTGGCTTCCGCGACAGCGACTTCGCCGTGCCGCCGTACGAATCGGCGGACAACCACCCGGCATCGATCCATGATCTGTTGGCCGGGCTGCAGCGCTACGGCGCGGAGCCGATTCGCGACCACGGCAACACCATTGGTCTGAGACAGGGCGCGGCGGCGGTCTCGCTGGAGCCGGCTGGTCAACTCGAACTGTCCGGCGCGCCGCTGGAAACCCTGCACGAGACGCAGGGCGAGCTTGCGACCCATTTCGATCAGGTGCGCAGCGTGGGGCGCGATCTGGGCATGGGCTTCGTGCCACTCGGCTTCCACCCGCTGGCGAGGCGCGCGCAAATGCCGTGGATGCCGAAAGGCCGCTACGCCATCATGCGCCGCTACATGCCGACCGTGGGCCGGTTCGGCCTGGATATGATGACCCGCACGTGTACCGTGCAAGTCAACCTGGACTACGGGCCGGAAGCCGACATGGTGCGCAAACTGCGCGTGTCGTTGCTGCTGCAGCCACTGGCCACTGCCTTGTTCGCCAATTCGCCGTTCACCGAGGGCGAGCCGAATGGGTTCCTCTCCTACCGTGCCCATGTCTGGACCGACACCGACAACGAGCGCTCGGGCATCCCCGCCGTCATGTTTGAGGACGGCTTCGGCTTCGAGCGCTATGCCGAGTGGCTCATCGACGAAGTGCCAATGTACTTCGTGTATCGCGGCGGCCGCTACATCGACGTGGCGGGCAGCCGGTTCCGCGACTTCATGCAGGGCCGCCTGCACAACCTATTCGGGACCGAGGCGACCATCGGCGATTTCGCCGACCATATGACCACGGTGTTCACCGACGTTCGCCTCAAACGCTTCCTGGAGATGCGCGGTGCGGATGCCGGCACTGCGGAGATGATGGTGGCGCAGTCGGCCTTCTGGGTCGGCCTGCTGTATGACGACGCGGCACTTGCCGCCGCCGAGGCCCTTCTGCGCGGTGCCGGCTGGCAGGACGCGGTGGCGCTGCGGGCCTCTGTGCCGCGGCAGGGGCTGAGCGCGAAATTGCCCTGGCGCAATGCTACGCTTCTGGAATTGTCTCGGGATATTGTGGCAATCGCGCGTGACGGCCTCGTGGCGCGCAACCGTCGCGACCCTTCTGGCCGCGATGAATCGGTCTACCTGGATCCGTTGAACGAGATCGTTTCGGGCGGACCAACTCAGGCCGAATACTGGCTTGGCCGCTTTCACGGCCCATGGTCGGGGGATGTGCGTCAAATATTCGCTGAAGCCGCGATATGACGCGGCCTCATGAGCCTTGGCGCGCTTATCCAATTTGCGATACACTTGAGACGCAACCGACGCTGACGCGATGATGGCAGGCACGACGATCCGGCCCACACCCAACGTCTCACCGTCGAGCCCTTCGGGCCAGGTGGTCCTTCGCCTGCGCCTGATCGGTCAGATGGAAGCCTGGACGATCACCAGCGAGAACGTGTTACCGGCCGGTCGCAAGACCCGCGCTCTGCTCGCGGTCGTTGCGCTATCTAACCCCCGGCCCGCCC
>JASHVB010000480.1 GCA_030039695.1 Acetobacteraceae bacterium | reverse complement strand
GGCTCGCCGGGCAGTTCGCCAAACCGCGCTCGGCGCTGACCGAGACGCACGATGGTGTCATGCTGCCTTCGTATTTCGGCGACATCATCAACGACCTCACGTTTACCGACGCGGCGCGTAAGCCGGACCCATCGCGCATGCTGCGGGCTTACAGTCAGGCGGCCATCACGCTGAACCTGCTGCGCGCGTTCACGCAGGGCGGCTTTGCCGATCTGCATCGGGTGCACCAGTGGAATCAAGCGTTCGTCGCGGCGTCGCCGCAGGGCGAGCGATACGCGGAACTCGCCGATCGGATCGAGGAGTCGCTTGCGTTCATGGCCGCGTGCGGCGTCGATCCGGTGCGTACGCCGCAATTGTGCGCGGCGGCCGTGCATACCGCGCACGACGCGCTGTTGCTGCCCTACGAAGAGGCGCTGGCCCGCCGTGACAGCCTGACCGGCGACTGGTACGCGTGCTCCGCGCATCTGCTGTGGATCGGTGATCGCACGCGCCAGGCCGACCATGCGCATATCGAGTTCCTGCGTGGGGTGGCCAATCCGTTGGGGATGAAATGCGGCCCGACGCTGCAGCCAGATGATCTGCTGCGCCTGCTAGACGCGCTGAACCCGGCGAATGAGCCAGGGCGAATCACGCTCATCCCCCGCATGGGGGCGGAACCACTGGGCGCCAACCTACCGGGGCTGGTTCGCGCGGTGCAACGTGAAGGCCGCAACGTTGTGTGGTGCTGCGATCCGATGCACGGGAATACGATCACTTTGGCGAATGGCCGGAAGACCCGTTCATTCGATCGCATCCTGGCAGAGGTACGTGTGTTCTTCGCTGTTCATGCTGCGGAAGGAACCCATCCCGGTGGCATCCATCTGGAAATGACCGGCAAGGACGTGACCGAGTGCCTCGGCGGCGCGCAGGGCATTGCCGAGGCCGACCTGGAACGCTGCTATCAGACACAGTGCGATCCGCGCCTGAACGGCACGCAGGCGCTGGAACTGGCCTTCGTGGTGGCGCGGTTGATGCATGAAAAGCGCGACGTGCGCGGGTTGGCGATGGTGGCGGAGTGATGATGAGCCGCCGCCACGGCGGCGGACACGAATCAGGAGGGTGAGGCCTGTCATGCTTCGGCCCCCGTACCCGACGCCGCGATGCTGTCGTGGATCAACTCGGGCGGCCCGGTGCATGAAGTGTGCTGCGTCTGCGCCGGACTGCAGGCGGTGCGGAGGGCCACGCCGCGGCTGACGCCGCAGGACGCGGTCTTCGCACGCGCCACCGCAGAGAGGTGCGCGGCCCGGGATCGCTGGCCGGTCCGGTTTTTGCGCGTCTCGCTGAGCGGCGTGTGCCGAGGGCCGATAAAATCCGCCCGGACCGGCATCATCGCTGGGCGTCGGTTGCAGACGCGGGGCGCGGTCGGTGGCGGAGGGGACGCGCGCGATCCGCAAGTTCCCTTCCTGCCGCATCGGTGTTCTACTGCGCGGTAGCCCCGCGGAAAGGACCGCCGTGCCATGAAGCTGATGTGGTTCCACCTGATGCCATACACGGAACTGCCGGACGACTTCAAAGAGAAGCATCCGTCCGTCTGGGTCGACATCCACTCCTCCCTGTTCGATCCCAAGCGTGCCCACGTGATGTACAATGACTTTATGGATGAGCTCGAATACGCCGCCGACTGCGGTTACGACGCGATCTGCGTCAACGAGCATCACTCCAACGGCTACGGCCTGATGCCATCGCCGAACCTGATCGCGACATCGCTCGCCCGTCGCACCACCGATGCGACAATCTGCGTCATGGGCAATTCGATCGCACTATACAACCCGCCGACGCGCGTCGCCGAAGAATTCGCCATGATCGATTGCGTCTCCGGCGGACGCCTGATCGCTGGCTTCCCGGTCGGCACGCCGATGGACGACTGCTTCGCCTATGGCCAGAATCCCAGCCAGCTGCGCGAGCGTTATTACGAAGCGCACGATCTGATCATGAAGGCATGGCAGGAAGCTGCCACATTCGCGTTCAACGGCCGCTATAATCAGCAGCGCTACGTCAACATCTGGCCGCGTCCGGTGCAAAAGCCGCATCCGCCGATCTGGATTCCTGGCGGCGGGTCCATCGAGACATGGCAATGGTGCGCGCAAATGGACTATGTGTACTGCTATCTCTCGTATTTCGGCCACAAAGTCGGCAAGGCGACGATGGATGGCTTCTGGGCAGAGATGGACCGCCTCGGCAAGGATCGCAATCCATATCGCGCCGGCTTCGCGCAGACCGTCGCGGTGGCCGAAAGCAAGGAACAGGCGATAGAGCTCTACACGCCGGCTGCGGAGTATTTCTTCGGCCGTTGCCTGCATTTCGATCCGCGCTTCGCCATGCCGCCCGGTTATGCCACCGAAGCGACGATCCGCCACGGAATGACCAGCCAGGTGAGCGCCGCTGCGGCGCGCGGCACGGCGCGGCCGACCGCGATGAAGGATCTGGTCGATGCGGGCTACCTGGTGATCGGCTCACCGTCCGAAGTCGTCGAGCAGTTCATCGATCTCGCCGACAACCTCAACGTCGGTAACCTGATGCTGCTCATGCAGTTTGGCAACATGGACAAGCAACTGACCTGCTATAATACAAAGCTGTTTGCAGAAAAGGTGATGCCAGTGCTTAAGCGGCATTTCGCCGGATGGGAACATCACTGGTGGCCGCGGCCGATGCTGGCGACGGAGCGCGCATGGGTGCCGGGATATCAGCCCGGCTTGCAGGCCGCGGAGTAAGCGCCGTGGCTACGGAACCGCTGATCTATGACACAGCGCCGATCGGCGAGGCCGTCGGGCCGATCGCTTATACGATCCCGCTCGACTATAATCGCCGGCGGCTCGCATCCTATTCGCTGTCGGAAAGCGCGTTCCTGCCTGACAGCAGATTTGCCGAGCCGAGCCTGCTGTGCGGCCAGCATTCCTGGGTGATGCGAAAGCGGTTTTCTTGGGAAGGCAGCGTGCATGCGAAATGCGACATCGCCTTGCTGAAGCCAGTGGCGCTCGGTGAACGCATCCTGGTGAGCTGTCGCCTTTCCGGCAAGTACGAACGCCGTGGTGGACGTTATGTCGTGTTCACGCTGGAGACGCACGATGACACCGGCGACCTCGTGTGCAGCGTCGATAACAGCATGCTGCTGAACTTCCGCGAGGTGATCGAGGCGCGACGCAGGTCCGACGGCGAGGCCCGGCCGCGGGTCGCGCCCGCTGTCAGCGATGAACCGGCATTGCAGCTTTCGTTCGGGGCGAGAACGCTGTTGCGCGAGAACATCCTGGACTTCTTCGGCGCCGAGGAATCCGTCTACGGCCCGCATCCCAGCTTGCATAACCGAATGGACATCGCCCAGGCGGCCGGGCTTGCGGACATCATCGCACCGGGACGGTATTCGATCGGCTTGATGAATTGCATGTTTGCGCGGCTCTATGGCGAACGCTGGCTGTCTGGGGCGCGGTATTCTGTGACCTTTCTGCGGAACCTGCTGCCTGGCCTGCGCCTGCAGGGACAGGCCAGGGTTGGCGGCGATGCGAAGACCGGTAGTTTCGATATTGTGAGCATGGACCAGCTATCCAACCGAGCTGTGCTTTCGGGCACGGTGTCGCTCAACACGACGTAGTGTGTTTGTCGGAGCGTAGGTGTGCGTCCCAATCTCTCAGCGCGAGGCGCGCCGCGCCAAGGCAATCCCGGTCGTGGCGAATTACCCCTGAGCGGGCTCGCTGCGACCCAGCGGGTCCCGTAATGACCACGCAACCGGCGCACCGCGTGCAGATTTGGTGTGACCCTGCATGACCGCAACGGATCCGATCGTCGCATTGGTCGACCATGCGCTTGGCGTTCGCTACGAGGACCTGTCGTCGCATGTTGTCGCGACCGTCAAGAAGGCGATCGTCGACACGGCAGGCGCCGGCCTCGCCGGCAGCTCAGCCGACTGCGGTCGTATCGTTGCCGACATGACACGCGAGCATGGTGGAGCACCAGAAAGTACGCTTTGGGTATACGGGGACGCGGTGCCGGCGGCCGAAGCCGCGTTCGCGAACGCGGTCATGGCTCGCTGTCGGGAGCTCGACGACGTGCATGAGGGTTCATCGCGCGCCAGGCAAGGCCACGGCGGCCATGTCAACGTCATGATCGTGCCGGCCGCACTGGCGGTGCTGGAACGTCTCCCATGTCCCGTCAGCGGACGCGAACTCATCGCCGCGATCGCCGTCGGTGGCGATATCCTTGTGCGGCTGCGGCTCGCGGCCGGCGACGCGGGGCGCGTGGGCTGGGAAGGCCCGACGGTGTCACCGTTCGGGGTCGCCGCGACTGTCGGCCGGTTGCACCGTCTCGACCGCAACGTGTTGTTGCATGCGATGGGCGCTGCCTACGCGCACTGCTCCGGCAACGTGCTGTCCACCAGCGACGGCACGTGGGACGTCTGGCTGAATGCCGGCATTGGCGCGCGCGCCGGTGTCGTGGCGGTAGAGCTTGCGCGCCGAGGCCATCGCGGCGCGCATTCGCCACTGCTGGGTGGAGCCGGTCTCTATCGGCTGTATTTTCGCGGTGAATATCACGCAGATGCACTGCTCTCCGGACTTGGTAGCGAATTCGAAAGCGGCGCGGTCAGCATCAAGCCCTACGCCGCGTGCAAGGCGACGCATCATCCGATATACACCTCGCTCGCGCTGGCCAGTGCGCATCACATCGATCCGGCGTCGATCGAGCGAATTATCGTACGTACCAGCGATTACATGATGACGCTTGCCGGTCTGAACGAACATGGCGAGCCAAAATACGCACCGCGCACCATCAACGAGGCGCAGTTCAGCATGCCGTTCACTATCGCTCTGGCACTGATGAAGGGCGCGGTACTGCCGGATACGTTGACGGAGCTTGCGCTCGCTGACCCGGCAATCCTGGCGCTCTCGCGCAAGGTCACGCTCACCGTGACCGACGCGAAGAACGAGTTGGGCAAGCATGAAGGCTACCCGCCGGTTGATGTGGAGATCCGTAGCACCGACGGCTCGGTCTGGAGCGGATGTGAACGATATGTGAAGGGCCATCCGCGCAATCCGATGACGTTCGACGAGGTCAGCGAAAAATTCCGCCGCTGCGCGGATTTGTCAGCGCTGCCCATACCGCCCGCCGCGCTTGACGAATTCTGCGAGCGGATTGCCAATCTCGATTCGGTGGAGGATGTGCGCACCATCGCCCGTTACCTCGCGCGGAAGCGAGACGCGCGGAAGAGAGAGGAGAGACCGCCATGCGCCTGATGTGGTTCCATCTGATGCCCTACACCGAACTTCCGGCGGGTTTTCGCAACAAGCATCCGTCGGTCTGGGTCGATATCCATTCCTCCTTGTTCGATCCGCAGCGCGCGCACCACATGTACAACGACTTCATGGACGAGCTCGAATATGCGGCCGAATGCGGTTTCGACGCCGTCTGCGTCAATGAACACCACTCCAACGGGTACGGGTTGATGCCGTCGCCCAACCTGGTTGCGTCATCGCTGGCGCGACGTACCACCGACACCTCAATCTGCGTCATGGGCAATTCGCTCGCATTGTACAATCCGCCGACCCGTGTGGCGGAAGAATTCGCCATGATCGACTGCATCTCCGGCGGCCGGCTGATTGCGGGCTTCCCGGTCGGCTCGCCGATGGACACGTGCTACGCTTACGGCCAGAACCCCTCGACGTTGCGAGACCGTTACCATGAAGCGCACGACCTGATCCTGCGTGCTTGGACTGACAAAGACACGTTTGCGTTCAATGGCCGCTATAACCAGCAACGGTACGTTAATATTTGGCCGCGCCCGGTGCAGAGCCCGCATCCACCGATCTGGGTGCCCGGCGGCGGCTCCATCGAAACGTGGCGCTGGTGCGCAGAAATGGATTACGTGTACTGCTATCTGTCTTACTACGGCTACAAGATCGGTAAAGCGACAATGGACGGGTTCTGGAGCGAGATGGATTCGCTCGGCAAGGACCGCAATCCGTATCGCGCCGGCTTCCTGCAGTTCGTCGGCGTCGGCGAATCCCGCCAGCACGCAATGGAACTGTACGCCGAATCCGCGGAATATTTCTATGGCAACTGCCTGCACATCGACCCGCGCTTCGCCGCGCCTCCCGGCTATGCGACGGAGGCGACGCAGCGCAAAGGCCTGCAGAGTCAGGTCGCCAAAGCTGCGGAATACGCTAACAAATTCAACACGCTGGCGCGCGAGATGGATGCCATCGTGGAGAACGGATACGTCATCGTCGGCTCGCCCGACGAGGTCGCGGAACAGCTTCGTGAAGTCGCGACCAACCTCAATGTCGGGAACCTGATGATGTTGCTGCAGTTTGGCAATATGAGCAAGGAACTGACGCGCTACAACACCCGGATGTTCGCGCAGCACGTCACACCGATGCTCAGATCTTTGTTCTCGGAGTGGGAGCATCGCTGGTGGCCGCAACCGATGGACGCATCGCTCCGTGCCGCTATTCCCGCCTACACCCCAAGGCGGCTTGCGGCGGAGTGACACAGGACGCCGGCGGCGCCGGCGTCAGACGCCGTGGCCTGGCTGGTCCGAGCCATCTACCCTGTTCGTGCTGGCCTGCGGGAAAGCCATGGCTGACAGCCACGAGGTCGGCGACGATGGGGTGCCCGAAACTATCACCATGAGACAAATGAGCACGACATGCTGCGTGGTCGGCGGCGGACCCGCGGGCATGATGCTCGGGCTGCTGGTGGCACGCGCCGGGATCGATGTGGTGGTGCTGGAGAGGCATGCCGATTTCCTGCGAGATTTCCGTGGCGACACGGTACATCCGTCGACCTTGCAGCTCATGCATGAACTTGGGCTGCTGGACCGGTTCCTCGCCCGCCCGCATCAGGAGCTGCGCACGTTGAGTGCCAATATCGGTGGCGAGGTGTTGCGGTTGGTCGACTTCACCCACCTGCCGACGCGCTGCAAGTTCGTCGCCCTAATGCCTCAATGGGACTTCCTCGATTTCCTGTCTGGCGAAGCGAAGCGTTTTTCCAATTTCCACGTGCTCATGCGCACCGAGGGTACCGCTCTGCTGCGCAACAGTGACCATGTCGTTGGCGTTGCGGCGCAATCGCCCGACGGACCGCTGGAAATCCACGCCGCCCTGGTGGTCGCGACTGACGGGCGCCATTCCACGATGCGCCATGCGAGCGGCCTGCGCTTGATCGAGCATGGGTCGCCAATGGACGTGCTGTGGCTGCGTCTTTCGCGTCGTGACGACGATCCGACGCAGACGCTCGGGCACGTCCGCGCCGGACGAATGCTGGTGACTCTCGATCGCGGCGATTACTGGCAGTGCGCGTTCGTCATCGCCAAGGGCGGCTTCGATGTCGTGCGGAGTGCCGGCCTGGACAACTTCCGCGCGGAGATCGTCCGCCTGGCGCCACATTTCGCTGATCGGGTGACGGAGATCGCCGATTGGGATCAGGTGAAGCTGCTGACCGTGGCGGTGAACAGACTTGAGCAATGGGATTTGCCGGGTCTGCTGCTGATCGGTGATGCGGCGCACGCGATGTCGCCGATCGGCGGCGTGGGGATCAACCTGGCGATCCAGGATGCGGTTGCGGCGGCGAACATTCTCGTTCCAAGGCTGCGCGCCGGCGGTGTGACGCAGCTGGATTTGCATGCGGTGCAGCGCCGGCGCGAGCTGCCGACCAAGCTGACGCAAGCGATGCAGACGGCAATCCAAAACCGCGTCATCAGCAACGTTCTGCGCGCAACGACAACGCCGCGTCCGCCACTGTTCGCGCGCATGCTCGATCGCATTTCGGTATTGCGGCGGATTCCGGCGCGCGTTCTCGGCATGGGGTTCCGGCCCGAGCATGTGCGTATCTGACCGAGGTTCTCCCGTCATGGCCGGGCCTGACCCCGCTATCCGCACATCCGCCGAGCGTTCAGCGACTGACGCCTCTGCGCGAGATCGAGCGTAGACCGCCGGCATGAGGCCGGTCATGACGGGGTGTGTCCTGCCGGCGTGAATTGCCCGAATGTTTGACATTGCGCCGCCGCCCTTCAAGATTCCCCGCAGTCCAAGTGCAAGGAGAGAACATCCATGACAGTTCTGCGCGCCTCCAATCGTCCGACGAAGCTGCAGCCGGCGGCGAATTTCACCGGCACGGTGTTTTCCGACGAAATCGTGCAGGGCAAGAGCCCGTCGCGCATGCGCGCCTCGGTCGTGTCGTTTACGCCGGGCGGACGCACAGCGTGGCACAGCCATCCGGTCGGCCAGACGCTGTATTGCCTGTCCGGCGCCGGCCGTGTGCAGTTCGAGGGCCAGCAACTACAGGAACTGCGGCCTGGCGACACGGTGATCATCCCACCCAACACGCGCCATTGGCACGGTGCCGCGCCTGACAAACTGTTCGCGCATCTCGCCATGTCGGAAACGACGGACACCGGTGAAGGCACCGCCTGGTTCGAGAAGGTCAGCGACGAGGACTACAACAAAGCCCCGGCGCCGATCACTTGACCTCTCCCGCGCGGTAGGAGAGGAGGACATGACGCGTAGCGGCGGGAGGCGAGGGTGGTACGTGCGAGACGTAATACCCTCACCCGAACCCTCTCCCGCATTGCGGGAGAGGGGACATGAAGGTTCTTGAAGGTATCCGCGTTATCGACGTCAGCCGCGTCCTCGCTGGACCATACTGCGCGCAGTTGCTGGCCGATTTCGGTGCCAACGTGATCAAGGTCGAGGC
>JASHVB010000479.1 GCA_030039695.1 Acetobacteraceae bacterium | reverse complement strand
TGCTGGTGAACGTCTTTATGCTCGACGGGGCGGACGAGCAGGATTTCCTCAAAGCTGGGCGAGCGACGCCGCCTTCATGAAGCGCCCCGCAGGCTTCATTTCGGCGCAGTGTCACCGCGCCACCGGCGACAGCGCCACGCATCTGAACGATGCGAGCCGATCGCTGCGTTCCGGGCGGCGTTCGTCCGCTCGCAATTGCCGGGTAGGCGAGGATGTTGCCACCCTCGCCCCCCACAGTCCCGAACGTGCGCTGCTAGCGCATTCGGTTCTTCACGCGAGAGATTCGTTCAGTCAGACGTAGCGGTGGACGATCCTGGCCGCTGGCAGCGGGTTGCGAGCGAGGATCGCACTGAAGGCGGCCCATGTGAGCCTCCTCCCTCGCGTCCGACGCTCCAACCACTTGTGCCAGATCAGCACGACCCGGTAGCGAAACTCCTGTATCCGCCAGGTGTTCCCCGTGATGCCGTAGTAGGCATAGTGACCCCTGAGCACCGCAGACAGCCGGGCGCACTGCTCGCTGATAGGCTGGTGTCGGTTTTCCCGGCACCATTCCTTGATCGCGGCCAGCCCGCGGGCAAAGCGGCTTCTCGCCGTCGTCTGCCGCACCACGTTCTTACCTCTCAGCGATTTCGCCCACGTGTGGGTAAACCCGAGAAAATCGAACGTTTCGGCCTTGCAGTCTGGCGGTGTCCCACCATGACGCTGCGGGCGGAAGTCGAGGAAGCGCGTCTTGTCCGGATGCAGCGCAAGGCCGAACCGCCCAAGCCGCTTCCCCAGCACGTCCATGACCCGTCTGGCGTCGTGGTGGGTCTCAAAGGTCATCACGAAGTCATCGGCGAACCTTACCAGGGTCGCCTCTCCCTTCAGATGGGGACGCACCGCTTCCTCGAACCACTTGTCCAGCACGTGGTGCAGGAAAATGTTCGATAGAATCGGTGAGATGACCCCGCCTTGGGGAGTCCCTTCGGTCGTGAAGTGCAGTTCTTCTGCTTCCAGAACCCCTGCATTCAGCCATTTGCCGATCATTCGCCGGACTACGCCGTCCGTGACTCTCTGGTCGAGAATTCCACGCAGGTGTGAGTGCGAAATCGAGTCGAAGTATTTGCGTACGTCGACGTCGAGCACCCAGCACTGTCGACGCACCGTTATGACACCGGACAACTCGTTCAGTGCCTGATGCGCCGATCGTCCCGGCCTGAAGCCGTATGAGCATGGCAGGAAGTCTTGCTCATAGACAGCCTCCAGTACCATCGCGATTGCTCGCTGAGCAACCTTATCTTCGAATGTTGGTATGCCAAGTGGCCTTTGCGAACCGTCAGCCTTGGGGACGTAGGTTCTGCGCACCGGCGGCGCCTTGTAGCGCCCGGACTTGATGCGCTCCAGGAGGTCCCTAAGGTTTGCCTCCAAGTTCACTTCGTAATCCTGCGCCGTTATGCCGTCAATGCCTGTGGCCCCATCCTTGCGGGTCCGTATGTAGGCTTCTCGCATCCATTCATAGTCGATGACATGGTTCAGTGAGAACAGTACTTCTCCTGGTTTCCGCCTCGCCAGTGCGACTATCCAATGCCATTTCGTTAACAGGTTTGCAGGGTCCATGTCCCTTCCCGTGTGTCCTACCATTGGTTCTCTCCACGCGGCGCCTCCCTTCCCTCCTTCGGGTCCCAGTGAGCCTGGTTCCCCGCTCTCAGCGGTATTATGAAGGCGCTACGACTTCCCACTTGCGCACAGGCGGTCGCTTATTTTGTTCGCTTCCGCCGCCCACATGATCCTCCTGTTTCGTGTTCGCCGTAGCGCTCCGGGTGGGTTGGAGCTTCCCTCCCGGCCCGGGCAGTTTGGTTGCCGGCGGCCCGCAGTTCCGGCTGCTTCAGGTGGACGCAAATGGGATCTCTCAGGTCTCCAGGTGATCCTTCCCGTGCCTTTGCTCCGCTCCTAGACCCCGGCCGAGCCGACGCGCCCTCACCATGACGGTCGCGCCGGTGCTGCCCCCGCTTGCTCTGACGACGAGGGCCTCGTGCGATTGAGGATTTCGGGGCTGACTCACGCAGCTTCAGCACATGCTCTCCTACGCTTCGCGTTTCGTGTTGCCACTCACGCGCAAGGCTGGCTTCCGGTTGGCTGGCTGGCCTTTGCCGGGAGGGCTTCGATCCCTCTGGATCACAATGAGTGGTTTCGGATCACATGATCGTCCTCCTCTCCTGGCATCCTGACGCGACAGAGCTCCTGACATATCCCATTTGAGGCACTGAAATCACTGAGCTTTCGGCATCCGGGGTGCGGACCAATACCTGTCCGGTTTTTTCGCTGCTGGGGGCATAAAGCACTGGCAGGTAACGCTTTTGTGCCAGCCTTGCGCGGACTCAATGCTGTCCGCTTTAGCCTGCCACATGAGCACCCAAGAAGCTTTGGCGCTGCCCTCGCCGGCGCCGTCGAACAGCATCGTCATCAATGCGCGTTGTAGCTTGCGGATCGAAGCGGATCAGCGCGCGATCATCGTCGCCGGACTGGCAGTGCATCACTATTGCGCCCAGGATGCGGTCGCCGAGGCTTATGCGATGGTGTTGCTGGTGGATTCTGGCTTCGCGCAGCAGACCGATGTGGCGCGGGCGTTTGTCTGATCTGTGCGCACCGTGCGGCGCTATCAACAGCGCTATGTGCAGGGCGGGATGGCCGCCCTTGCTCGCGAGGCAGGTTGGCGGCGCGGTCGACGGCGAGTGTCCGGGACACGTCTGCGCAGTATCGCGACGCTGAAAAGCCAAGGTATGAGCAACCGGGCGATCGCGCACCGTCTAGGCGTCAGCGAGAAAGCCATCCGCAAGCTGACCGGACCGTCGCAGTTCGCCGAGCCGGAGCGGCTTGCATTCGCCGCGAACGCGAGTGCAACAGGCGAGAGGCCGCTAACGGCTAGCATGCCGTCCGCCACATCGCCCGGCGATAATGCGGGCTCAAGCTCATTAGTTGACAACCGCGCCCGCGACCGAGATCCGGTTGCGGCGGCTGCGGATGACGATGATCCGGTGCCGATCAGCTTCGATTG
>JASHVB010000478.1 GCA_030039695.1 Acetobacteraceae bacterium | reverse complement strand
TGTTATTGCGAGGAGAGCAGCAACGAAGCAATCTCCCGCGCAAGATTGCATTGTCGCTGCGCGCCTCGCAATGAGACATAACGCGCGGCCGCTTCCCGCCACGCAACCGCACCGGAAGGAAATGCTATGTCGCTGAGCCGGGATTTCGCGAGGTTCGTCGCGGGATTGCGATATGGCGATCTGCCGCCCGAGGTTGTGGATCGGGCCAAGGGTGTCACGTTGCAGGCGCTGAGCTCGGCGCTCGCCGCGCATGACGTGCCTGCCAGCAAGCAGGCGCTGGCACTGATGCAGGACGAGGAGGCTGGCGGCGGTGGCGCAGCCACATCGCTTTGCAGCGGCAGCAAGCTGACCAAGGCCGGCGCGGCCTTCGTCAATGCCGAAATGATCCTGGCGGGCGGCAAGTGGGACACATTCCGCATGCTGACGCATCCCGGCACGGCGATCATTCCCGCGGCTTTGGTCGCCGCGGAAATTACTGGCGCCAGCGGTGAACACTTCCTGGCTGGCGTCGCCGCAGGCTACGAAGTGATGGAGCGCATGGCCGCCGAATTCATCCCAACAGTGATGTCGCGCGGTTTCCACTCCGGGCCGGTGTTCGGCATTTTCGGAGCGGCGGTGGCGGCGGCGAAGATCCAGGGGCTCGACGCGGACCAAATCAACAGCGCCATCGCACAATGCGTCAACCTCGCGGCCGGCAATTTGGAGGGCGCTCGCAGCGGCGGTCGCTCGCTGCGTGAAGGCGGTGCGGTGCGCAACGCGCTACTCGCGGTTGCCATGGCGAAGCATGGCACACCCGGCGGCGACACGACGCTGGAAGGCGAGGCGGGCTTCTATCACGCTTATGCCGGTAACAACCGCGGCGAGCTCCGGTACAGTTTCACCGGTCACAACCGCACGGAGCTTACGAAGATTACCGAAGGCCTCGGCCGTGACTGGATGTTCCTGGAGACGCTGTACCGCATCTATTCGACCGCCGGTTACAACATCGCCCATGTCGACGTGACGGCGCGGCTGTGTGAGGAGTATGACATCGCCTATGCCGACATCGACCGCATCGAGGCGGTGGTGAACTGGTTCGAGACCGAGTACCCGAGCCCGGCGTTTCCCACACCTGGCGGCGACGGCAAACCTCGTGTCGGCAGCACCCAGTACTTCACTGCTTATGGCGCGGTGGCTCGCGGCTATCCGATGCTTCGCGGCGCACAGCCGCGGCCAGGCGAGAGCGATCCACCTGAAGTCCTGGAGCTGATGCACCGGGTCACGCTGATCCCAACGGTGCGGCGGACATTATTCGGACCGAGGATCACGGTGTTCACGAATGATGGGCGAAGCTTCGCGCGCGAAGGCACGGGCCGTGAGTTCATCTGGGATTTCGAGGAGGAGGCGCGCCGCATCCGCGCAATCGCGCCGGGCCTGGCAATTGCGCCTGCACAGTTCGAAGTGCTGATCGATACGTGCCGGCGAATGCATCGCGTGGAACAAGTGGCACAGACGCTGATCAGACTGACCGTTCCCGGATGAGGACACCGCTCCTGTCCTTGGCGGGAGAGGTCGGCGCGCAGCACCGAGTAAGGGTGTCTAATTCAGCGTAATGCCTGTCGCGACACCCTCAGCTTCGCCGCTCACGCACCCCGAAAGCTCCCGCTCCGCAGGCCAGGTTTTCGACTGACCAGCCAACACCCCACCGATGAGACCACCAACCCCACGAGCGTCAGCGGCGCCAGGCGTTCGCCCAGCAGCGACCACGCCAGCACGGCGGCCACGCCCGGAACAAGGTAGAAATTCGCGGTGGCTCGCGCGACCGTGCCACGTGCGAGCATCAGCAGGTAAAGCACCATCCCCCCGAGCGACACGGCACCCGCATTCCACGCGACGGACGCGATCGCGCTGGCTGTCCAGTCCGTGTGCGTTGTCTCGAAAATCTTCATGCAGGCGGTGCAGGTGACGGCGGAGGCCGCGAACTGCACCGTCGTACCCTCCAGCATCGGCACACCACGGCAATACCGGCCGAAATAGAGCGTGCCGCCGACCAGCGCGACCACACCGCCGACGGTCAGCAGCAGTAGGTGCACCTCGACCCGACTGCGCAGTGCCGCCAGCCCGACGATCAACACCGCGCCCGCCGCGCCAAGGAACAAGCCGAGCCACTGCTGCGGCATCAGCCTCTCTCCCAGCACCGGCCAAGCCAACGCGGCGGTAAGCAGGGGGTTCAGTGTCTGGATCAGCGCGATCGGCGCGGCGGGAACGCGGGTCATTGCCTCGTGCGCAGTCATCAGCAGGACCGCGTTCACCAGGATGCCGGCCACGGCACAGTGCAGCCACTTGCCCCGCAGCGCGGTCCACGGCCGGCGCAGCACCAGCATGATCGCAATCAGCACCCCCGCGCAAACCCACATGCGGACCGACACGAACAGGAGCGGCGAGAGATGCCGCAGCCCGACACGCGAGGCGATGAAGGAGGAACTCCAGATCAGCACGAAGCCGAACGGCGCCAGGCGATCGAGCATCGTGCGATTCAGGGGCGCCGTGACATGCGTGAGGCACTATCGAGGCGGCGGCAAAGCGGCGCAACCCTTGGTCTGCTCTCGGCGCGCGCAAGCGGACTATGACACGGTGGGTCGCGGGCGCGCGAACGGGATCAGCAACGCGCTGCTCGCCAGCGTCGCGATCGCCAGCCAGAACAAGGTCACAAGGATGCTATTGGCGCCCCAGCGTTGCAGCAACACCGCTCCCGCCGACGGCGCCGCCGCCTGGGCCACCAACATCGGAAAGGCGAGGCGGCCCATCCGACTGGCGTAACCTTCGGCCCCGAACAGCACCAGCGGCAGCGTGCCGCGCACGATCGAGCGCAGGCCGATGCCGCTGCCATACAGCACCAGGCCGATCCAGATCGCGCTGTAGCGCTGCATCAGCAATCCGAGGCCTACCGCGACAAAGACCGAGGCGGTCAGCGTTTCCCATACGGGGTGGATGCGACGGCCGAACATCAGGTCCAGCAGCCGTGCGCCGACCTGGCAGGGACCGACGATCGCGCCGAGCGCAACGGCGGATTCCAGCGGCACACCGCGCTGCTGCAGCGTAGTGAGCAAGTGCACCGATACGATTGCGGCGATAATAGACGCCAGCGTCTGGGTCAGGGCGACAAGCGAAAACAATAGACGGTAGCGCGACGGACGATCCGACGTGACGGCACGTCCGGCGGCAGAGTGTGGCAGCGGCCGTTCGCGGGGCGTCTCGCGCGGCAGGCCAAAGCCGTAAACGGGCAGGACCACGGCGAGCTGCAGGGCGGCGTAGGCGACACAAGTACCGCGCCAGCCGACCCGTTGCAGCAGCAGCGCGCTGAGTGGCCAGCAGACCGTGCTCGCGAACCCGGCGATCAGAGTAAGCGAGGTGATCGTCGAGCGCGCCTCGCGGCCATAAAGGCGACCAAGCGCGGCGAACGCAGGGTCATAGAGGCCGGCGCCCATGGCGACACCGAGTATCAGCCAAGCGGCAACGTAAGCCGTCAAGTTCGGTGCGACGGCGAGGCCCAGCAGGCCGATAGCGGTCAGCACGGCGCTGGCCATAAGGACAGGGCGGCCGCCGCGGCGATCGATCAGATCGCCGATTTTGGGGGACACCAGGCCGGAGAGCAGCAGGGCGAACGACAGCCCACCGATGATCCAGGCCAGTGGCCAGCCGGTCGCCTGCGCCGTCGGTTTCGCCAGAACGGCGGGCAGGTAGTAGGTCGATCCCCACACCAGAACTTGGCCGATGCCAAGTACGACAGTGACGAGCAGGCGCGGACGATGCATCAGCGTCTCTCGTGATGGCCGCAGCGGGTCATGTCATGGCCGCACTTGGGACGGCCATCCACGCCTTCTCTGGCGGTGCAAAGGGAAATGGTGCCTGGCGGCATCAAGGACGGCCATGACCTCGGACGCCGGCTGGCGCTCGTTCTCATCGCCGCTCCGGTGCAGAGCGCGCACCTTGTCCCAGCTCACGCTGCAACAGCAGACTGTCCAGCCAGCGGCCGTGCTTGTAGCCAACATTGGTCAGCACGCCGACGCGGCGGAACCCAAGCTTCTCGTGCAGTCGGATCGACGCGAGATTGGCGCTGTCGCCCACCACCGCGACCATCTGGCGCAGGCCACGCGCTTCGCAGGCTTCGATCAGCGCCGAGAGCAAACGTTGGCCGATCCGGCGTCTGGTCGCGTCGGGGCGGAGATAGACCGAGTTCTCCACAGTGCTCGCGTAGGCGGCGCGCGAACGGTACGAGCTGGCGTACGCGTAGCCCAGCACGGCGTCGAGGTCGGTCGCGATGAGATAGGGCAGCCCCTTGGCCAACACGTCGGCCCGGCGGCGGCGCATTTCCGTGGCGTCGGGCGGTTCGGTCTCGAACGAGGCGAGGCCGTTCAACACGTGATGCGCGTAGATCGCCGTGACAGCGTTCATGTCGGCGTCTTCGGCGGGGCGGATGATAATGAGTGGGGATTCTTGCATGGCCGCACAACGTGGCATCTGGAGGTGCACCCTCAAAGAAAAATTTTCCAATAACGCGCATAAGCATAAGATTGGCCTATGGCGTCCGTCCCCACCCTTCGCCAGCTGCGCAGCCTGATCGCCGCCGCTGATACCGGCAGCCTGTCGGCTGCTGCTCGGGCTCTGCACATCAGTCAGCCCGCCGCGAGCCAACAGTTGCGCGAACTGGAACATGCCTTGTCGGTGCGCCTGCTGGAACGCGGCGGCGGTGCGATCCGCCCAACCGCGATCGGCGAAACGGTGCTGGCACACGCACGCAAAGTGCAAACCGCGGTGGAAAATCTTGTCGCCGTCGCGGCGGCATTCCACGATGGGGAGACCGGGCGCGTGCGCGTCGGCACCGGCGCCACTGCCTGCATCCACCTGCTTCCACCGCTGCTGGCGCAAATGAAAGCCCGGATGCCCGGCCTGGAGATCATCATCGCCACCGGCAACACAGCGGACATGCTGCGCGCGGTGAAGGACGGCAGCCTGGACGCGGCGGTGGTGGCTCTGGCCGGGCGGCTGGACCGGTCGCTTGAGCCACGCCGCTTGCGCGACGAGGCGCTGCTGGCCTACGCGCCGGCGGCACTCTTGCCGGGCGAGGACGCGCTACGGCCGGCAGTGCTGAGCCGCCTGCCGTTGATCCTCTACGAAAGCGGCGGCACCACCCGCGGCGTGGTCGACGCTTGGTTCCGCCGGGCCGGCCAGACGCCGCGGCCGGTCATGGAACTGGGCAGCGTGGAGGCTATCAAGCTGCTCGCCGAAAGCGGCCTGGGCGCGGCGATCCTGCCACAGAGCGCCGTCGCCTCGATCGCGCCCGGCATGGCTCTGCGTCCGCTTCGCCCGGCGCTAACCCGCTGCCTCGCAGTTGTGCTGCGGCGGGACAAGCTGCTCGACCGAGGATTGCGCGTGTGCCTCGAGGAGCTGGAACGTCTTTGAGCATCCAGTTGTCAGTAGCCAGTCGCACATCACTGACGATCAGCGAGCAGCAGCTGACAACTGGTGACTTAGCCGAGCCGCCGGCGGTACGCTGCGATCAGCCGCTCCCAGTGCCTTTCCGCTGCGGGTTTGTCGAAACACCAGCGTTGCGGGAAAGCGAATCCATGGTGCACGCCGGCATAGAGTTCCAGTTCGCCCGAATTCCCGGACTTCTCAAACAACCTGCGCAGTTCGGCAACCATTGGCAGCGGCGCCAGCTCGTCATGTTCGGCGCAGGCGATGTAAAGCTCGCCCTTGGCCTTGGCGAGATTGAGGTGCGGACTTTCCTCCGCGTCGCTGACCAGCCAGGTGCCGTAAAACGAGGCCGCGGCGGCGATGCGATCCGGAAAGCGCGCGGCGGCGGCGAGCGCGTAGGGGCCGCTCATGCAATAACCGTGTGCGCCGATAGGGCCAGGCTTCGCCGCCGGATAGCTGCCAAGGAACGCCAGCATATCGGCGATGTCGGCCATCACCGGCGGGATCGTCATCGTGGTGCGCACTGCGCGCATCCGCGTATGCTCTGGGCTGCCATGCTCCAGCACGGCGGGGCCGTAGATCGTGTCGCAGCCGGCCCGATAATACAAGTTCGGCAGTAGAACGCAGTAGCCGACGGTCGCCAGGCGGCGGGCCATATCGCGCAGCTCCTCTCGGATGCCGGGCGCGTCCATCAAGAGGAAGACGGCGGGATGTGGACCGCCGCGCTCGGGATGGGCGATGAAGGTCTCCATCGCGCCGGACTTGGTGGTGATGTCCAAGGTCTGCTCGATCATGCGGCGTGGTCCTGTCGGATGCGTGCGCAGGCGGGGACGATCACAGGTTGCGGGGGACGGAGCAAGGGAGGGTGTGCTAACGGTCCGGCACCCATTGCTCTCGTTTGCGGGACGATTGAACGATGCAGCGGCGCGAACGCTAAATGCCGATGGCAGACCTGCTGACGAACCGCCTCAGGTGGCATCGTTTCTAGAGGTCATACGAGTCCGACCAACCGAGAGCCGGCTGATCTAGCGATGGCATCAACAGCCGGCGGCTGCGGTGCCATTCGGTACGAGATCTCGAGAGAGCGAAAATTTAGCTTCGTTTGCCATCGCTGATTATGCCAGCGGACTTCCGCAGCGCCACTTTCTGCGGGCTCATCCGTCGATGGGCAACACATCGGACTCGTACAACGGCAGCGATCGCTGCATCAGTCCTCTCCAGATGGAGAGCGGCACTTTCATTGAGCTTTTGCCTCCCGTCATGTTACGCATCAGGAACAGTTGTCCCGACATTCAAGGGACCTTTCTCGGGTCGCTGACTGATCCCAGCGCGCTCGAGCCGCGCATTCACCTTTGCAGATCGAGCTCAGTGGGTTGGCTGACTATACGACGTGAGCGTCGGCATTTTCCGGCGAAGCCGGAACGTACGACGCCCACTCGCTCCTATGATCCCGCAAGCGGTAGGGTAGAGACCACACTGCGATAGCTACCGACCTTAAACTCGAAAGGGGGACTGACAAGAACGTCATTGCTGTTTGACTAATGAGCGGGGGTGGGTCTTTCACGCGATTGCACGGCTCACCGAGGTCGGTCGCAAACGACCCAGGCTGACGCAAGACCCAGCTTGCACCACAATCCTCCCAACCCACCACACGCCAGACAGGATCCTCCGCCATGAAGATCACCGCCGTCGAGACCACTTGGACTCGCATCCCCTTCGATATGGGCGGCCAGCCCGCGGTCTCCGGCGGCATCGGCTGGCAGCACATGAATACGGTCTGGCTGCGCGTCATCACTGACCACGGCCTGGAAGGTTGGGGCGAGGCGTTCGGTCATGCCGCCGCTGCCACCACCATGGCGGCGCTGAACACGCAGCTTGCCCCCGCCATCCTCGGCCAGGACGCGCGCGACATTGCCGGCCTGCGCA
>JASHVB010000477.1 GCA_030039695.1 Acetobacteraceae bacterium | reverse complement strand
GCGATGAAGTTGCTGGTGTTGATGATTGTGTTTCTCAACGTCCTGGTCACGCCATGGGGCCTGACCGAGAGCGGATCGCTCGGCGCAGTACTGCTTGCGGCGCCTTTTGTTGCCTTCAAGGTGCTGTTGTTCCTGCTCGTGCTCGTCGCGATCGAATCCTCTCTCTCGAAGCTTCGTCTGTTCCGCATTGCTGAATTTACCAACGGCGCCTTTGTGATCGCAGTCGTTGCGATGATCTCACGCTTGTTCACGGCCTGAGGAACGCTAGTCATGTCGTCTGCCGCTGGGGAAATCTTCGTCAGCCTGGCAGCCTTCACCGGGGCGGCTTTTCTGCTCACTGCGCTCGCAACCGTCGCGACGCGGCAACTGTTAACCTGTTTCAGGCTGTTCGTTTTACAATCATTTCTGCTCAGCGTCTCCGCGGCGCTTCTCGGGCTCGCGCAGTCCTCGCCTCACTTGCTCGCCGTGGCGGCGATTACCCTTGGCACCAAGACGCTGATGATCCCCTGGCTGCTCCGCAGGACGGTGTACGAGGAAGTCTATCGCATCCGCGAGGTTGAACAGGTCCTCAACATCCCGACCGCAATGCTCATCGCGCTGGCACTGACCGGCGGCGGTTATCTGTTCGCTGATTCCCTCGGTCCTGTCGCAGCGTCCGCGTTTCCGCCATTCAACCTGCCGATTGGCGTGGCGGCGTTGCTGCTGGGCGCCTTTACCCTGACGGTGCGGCGTGAGGCGATTGCCCAGGTTTTGGGTCTGCTCGTCGCCGAAAACGGTGTCTTCTTTGCCGGCATCGCGATCGTGCCGAACCTGCCCGCGATCGCCGAGCTCGCTGCCGCCGTCGATTTGCCGGTCTTTACCCTCGTCGTAGGACTTCTGACACGGCGCATTCACGCGACCGTTGGCACCACCATGGTTGGTCGGCTCTCCAGATTGCGTGAGGAATAGCGATGGCGTTGTCTGCGATCCTGCTCATTCCGCTGCTCGCCGCTGTCCTCGCGGTGATCGAACCGATCCGCCGCTGGAGCGACTGGATCACGGTCCTGGCCATGGCGGCAACGCTCTTTCTCAGTCTTGCGGCCGCACGGAACACGCTGAGCGCCGGCCAGGTCTCAGCGGCCGGGGGCTGGCTCGCCTGCGACGGACTAGGGGTCGTCATTGTCGTGCTGGTCGCCTTTGTCGGGTTCACCAGCTCGCTGTTTTCGGTCGGCTATCTCGCGCGACATGAAGGTCACAGCGCGGTCCACGATCTGGGCGGCTACTTCTCACTGTTCAATTTGTTCATGCTGTCGATGCTCGCAGTGCCATTGATGGCGAACGTGGCGCTGCTTTGGGTCATGTTGGAATTGACGACGCTGTTCTCTGCCTTCCTGGTGGGTTTTAACGGCACGCCAGAGGCACTGGAAGCGGCCTGGAAATACGCCATGTTGACGACGCTCGGGGCGATCGTCGCTTTGCTGGGCGTGCTGATGTTGTACTGGGGCACGCGGGTTGTCGGCGGTGAGGCTTTTACCTGGAACCAGCTAATCACCACCGCGTCGAAGATGCCGCCGACCCTGGTGTGGCCGGCGTTCCTGCTCATCTTGGTTGGGTTCGGGACGAAGGTCGGATTGGTGCCCATGCATACCTGGCTGCCGGATGCCCACAGCCAGGCACCCGCGCCGATTTGCGCGTTGCTCTCCGGCGTGGAGACCTCAACGGCGCTCTACGTGATCCTCCGGTTATTTTCCGTGTTGAGCCGAATCCCTGGGTCTGAGGCACGTCCCTGGTTCCTCACCTTCGGCCTCTTGTCGGTCGCCACGGCCACGCTGCTATTGCTGCACGTGCGCGACTACAAGCGGATGTTCGCCTTCTCCACCGTTGAGCACATGGGGATCATCCTGCTGGCAGTCGGTCTGGGAGGTGCCGACGCGCAGTTTGCCGCGGTTTACCAGATCACCGCCCACGCGCTCGCCAAGTCATTCTGCTTTTTTGCTGCTGGTGTCGTTCTGTTACTGGCGGGCAGCCAGCAGATCGCCGCGGTGCGCGGGTTGGCCCGGCGAGCGCCGGTCGCCGCAGTACCGCTGCTCGCGGGGGGATTGGCAATCACCGGAATGCCGCCGTCACCCGTGTTCGTCAGCGAACTGCTGATCATTCGGGCGGGGTTGGAGCGCGGCCACTATATTGTCGTGGCTATTCTCGCAGTGCTGATCGTGCTGGGTTTCGCCGCCATCATGCGGCACATCACGCGCATGTCGTTTGGCATACCATCGGTTGCGACCGAGCCCGCGCGAATGCCTGGTACTTGCCTGGCGGCGCTGGCGATCACCGCGTTGCCGTTGGTGTTGCTCGGCCTCTACCTGCCGATCGGATGGTCGGTGCTGTTCCAACTCGCTGGTTCGGCGATCGGACCGTGAGAGGCATATAACCCATGAATGATGTGGACACACGCATCGCACCGGGCCGCAGCGGCTTTGCGGAGCGTTGCCGGACTATCTGGCAGGACCGGGTCACGTTGGTGCAGAGGCCCGGCCGCTACCGGCTGAGCTGTGCGTCCAACGATGTCGTGGCGATGTGCGAATGGCTGACCGGCGACTGCCATTGCGTGTTTGCCACCCTGGTGGTGGAGCAGGAGCCGGCTGGCTCGCGGCTCAACTATGTGTTCCATCCGAGAACCGGCCAGGACTGGGTGGAGATCGAGACTGAACTGCCTGGCGGCACGACAACAGCGCCGTCCATCGCAGCGGTGGTGCCGGCCGCTGATTGGCATGAACGGGAGGCGACGGATCTCTTCGGCCTGTCATTCGAGGGCCATCCGCGGCAAGCACCCTTCGTTCTGCATGAGGCCTGGCCCGCGCGCACGCCTGTGATGCGCTTGGATTTCAATTTGTCCGGTTGCTTCACGCCCCCGGAGAGGCCGCCTTCGGCACCGCTGGAGCGGTTGTTCGAGGCACCGGGTTCATTCGTGATGCCGATAGGGCCCGTGTTCTCCGACCTTGCCGAGGCAGCGCATTTCCGGATCGGATCCGTCGGTGAGGACGTCAGTGGGCTCGGCGTGCAGTTCTTCTACAAGTACCGCGCGGTCGAAAAACTCGCCGAAGGGCAGCCGGTCGATGCCGCACTGCTGCTCGCTGAACGCTTCTCCGGCAATGCGGCTTTCGCGCACGGTATGGCATTTTGCCAGGCGGTTGAGATGATCTGCGGTATTGCACCGCCGCCCCGGGCAAAGGCACTGCGCACAATGCTGGCCGAACTCGAGCGGTTGCGCAGCCACGTGGCGACCATCACTGGTATCTGCAACTCGACCGCACTCGCGGTCGCGACCAGCGTGTCAGCCATCCTCGAGGAGGAACTGCTGCGGCTTTCCTGTGTTGTGAGTGGGCATCGGTATTTCTTCGGGATCGTTGCGCCTGGTGGTCTTCGCAACGACCTCTCGGACAATGCCTGCCGCGACCTGAGTACCGCGGTCACAGCGATGGCCCGGCGGCTGGCGCGTCTGGAAGGGATGCTGCGCCAGTCGAGCTCTTTCCTGGATCGGCTGGAGGAGGTCGGCGTCGTCTCTCCAGAAGTCTCGTCGCTGCTCGGGCTTGTTGGCCCGGTGGCGCGTGCCTCGGGTGTCGGGCAGGATCTGCGCGTGCTGTTCCCCTATGCGGGGTACGCCGAGCATCGGCCGGACGTACCGATCGAACGTGAGGGCGACGGCTACGCGCGGTTGCGCGTGCTGTTCCGTGAGGCGTTGATGGCCGCCAGCTTGATCGGCGAGGCGGCCGCGGCGTTGCCCCCCGGTCCAGTCAGCGCCGGAGAGGTGCGTCCGGTAGCGGGCGCCGCGCTGGGCGCCGTTGAGGCACCGCTCGGCGCGGCATTCCATTATGTGCGGCTGACCGGCGACGGCTTGCTTCGCCGATGGCGCATCGCGCCGCCATCGTTCGCGAATTGGCGTGGGTTCCAGTTGGCCGCAGAGGGTTTCGCCTTTCAGGATTTCCCCATCATTCTTGCGACGTTCGGGCTGTCGAACGCCGAGAACGACCGGTGAAGGAGACCGGCGATGACGCGTTGGGTACTCGAAGGACTACGCACCGGGATCAAGTCTACACGCTACCCGGTTGCCCCTGAAACCGCAGCGGGCGTGACGCCAGGCCGGCCGCACGGATTGCCCGGCGCTGCAATAGCTGATTCGGCATGCCCGACCGGCGCGATCGGCGCC